>NZ_BAAGVN010000123.1:0-17544 GCF_054780855.1 Pseudaeromonas pectinilytica | reverse complement strand
AAGCCCTGCAAAGTAAACTGGATGGCTTTCTTGCCGCCAAGGATCTGATGGCGCAGGGGATCAAGATCTGATCAAGAGACAGGCTATCTATAGATGGTGGCTCAGTAATCAATTAGTTGGAAAAACATGTTATTTGAGTGCTCATAATTAAGTTGGTGGCCATTGTCCGTATTCAAAAATGATGGCGGAACTCGGATTGGACTTTGGAAATTTATCTTTTATTAACAACCAAGCCTCACCTTGGCAGGAAGGATCCCCTTTTTCCCTGAAATAATTAACCGCGACTTCCATCGGTGGAAACTTTCCAATTTCTTGATGAAGAATACAGTGCCAGCCCCAAGCCCAATACCGTCTTCGCTGCTCCCATTCTGCCCAATCTAGCTGGGTAGGAGGCCCTAAATCCCATGTAGGCAAACAGAATGGCTCCAATGCAAACTTCATATCAAACCCCATTTCACCAGATAATAGTTTGTTGATTTTTATTGTTTTTTTCTTCCACTCCTGTGTGCTCACTACTTGATTATGTTGCTCGATAGGGTAATGGAGCACCAAAATACTGAGCTGAAACGTGCCAGGATCGGTACCAAATCGTCCAACGGCCCATGGCGTGTGATCAAAAATCACAGTCGTGAATAGCATCAGTAGTTCAGCGTGTAATTTTCGGTGATAGAAGAGCACGCCGACCACCAACAACATGCGATAAATGGTGGTTGCTACGTATTCTATTTCTTTGGCCGAACCCTGCGATTTTGCTATCCCCCAGTACACAACCAGAGCAGCTAAAGCATCCAAGTCGCCATGCCGTAACAATTTATTCGCCACTTGTCGGCTAAAAGGTACCCAGCAGCGCGGTGCACCAAAATGAGCATTGTGGCGTGGCTTAAACACAATCGTCTGGACGTTCGGCTCCAGTTTGCTCATGTCATTAGATGTGAGCGGTCGAGTGGAGCCTTGGCGTTTTAAAAAATGCCACAAGGGATGCTGAAGCTCTCGCTGTGTTCCGGGTGCTCGCGCCTCAACCATCTGGAGCAATTTCAGTTGTGGAGTATTGTCCCCTGCCGCATAACGCCCCCATTTGTTGGGGTACGAAGTCCGCTGATTCTGACGTCGAAAATGTTCGGGCTCGAATAGCTTTTCGAGTTGATATGCGGCACTACAGTTCAATGCCTTCGCTACCTCATGAAACCAATATTTAACCCGCAACACATCGGCTGGATGACGATTGGGATTTTGGGGTTCTGGTAACGGTTCGTTGCGGAAGATTTGCATTGCGTATGCGAAATCAAGCGCCATAACAACTATCCCCGATAAAACAGATGGTTAGGTTATCAACATACAGTAATAATTGAGCCAAGTTCTATGGGATAGCCAGCAGAATGGCACCTTGCTAGGCTATTTTGCGTAACCATAACGGACCGTGACATATGCTATCTCTCGGTGACTTGACTGCTGAATTAGAAAATGAACTGCTCGATCGATATGGATTGATGCTACCGAGCCGAGTGCTTTGGAAAGTGCTTGGCTACCCCAGCTCGGCCGCTTGGCGGCAATCGATTAGTCGGGGCTCGGTACCCATCCCCATCTTTCGATTAGCCGGCCGCAGTGGGTACTTTGCTTTATCACGGGATGTTGCCACATGGATGGCAGAGGCAAGAGTAAATGCCGTTGAAAAGGTAAATACCAAAGACGAGCCGTCATCGTGAGAAGACGTCAACCCGGCAGCCGATGTTCATCGCTGAAGGTTAGAAAGAAAAATACTTGGGCTCTCAGGTCGCCTGATATATCCGGTCGGTATGCCTGTCCTCGAAATGAACTATCTGTTACATCGCGCACCACCACTTACACCTCGGGATCGAATAGCGGGAGGTTGACCATGAAAACTGGGCAAGGTCAAAATGCTGGCCAAGCAGGGTCATGGCTTTGCGATGACTGCCTGCTATCTCTCTTAACTCGTCGCTTTGTTCAAATTCGTCATTGGCCGGGATTCGCCCAAGGGTCAGCGTCCGTTGCCAGAAGGCTTCAAACAGCGGTTGATGGCGAGTGATCAGCAGTGCTGCAGTGGCCTGATGGTTGGGGGTGGGCGAGGTCAGTTGCTGCCAGCTATGGCTTCGACGTTGGCGCTGCGCCAAAAAGCGCTGCTCTTCGAGCTTGTCTTTGAACACATAGAAGATGCCGGGCCCCACGGCGATGGCATTTTCATCCAATGTTCTGTCTATGTAGTGCTTGAGCTCGCTTTGGTTGTAGTAGCGCTGAAAGGTGTTGCGCGAGGTGATAACGCCATCTTTATAAGGAGTGAACTGGGCAATAAAGCTGTCGTTGGCCAGCATGGCCGAGACGACCAGCAGGGTTTGGGTCAGCTCCCAGGCGCCGAGCAGTGCCTCCATTCGCTCATCTTGATCCTCAATCACGTTGATCACAAAACCGAGATTGACCAGATGGGAGACCACCTTCTCGCCATCCGGACGAAAGTTCGGGTCCCAGCCCAGTGCGTCAATACCGTGCGCTTCCAGTTCCCGCAGGTCATCCCCCCGGCCGCAACCGTAATCAAACAGCGCATAGTCGCCGTTGAGATAACCATGGCGGGCCAGCATCTTCATGGGTGCCGAGAGTTCATGGCGAACCAGCGCCGTTTTATGGCGATCAATCTTTGGGTCACCCTCTTCAGGTGGCAGGGCGGAGGTGCGAAACAGGCGCCCATAAACCAGTTGGTAGCCATGTCTTGCGATAAGCCGCTCCCACGAGGCTTTGAAGCCAATCATGCGGGGATGATCGTAAAGTCCCGCCAACTCTCCCTCTTCGGTGATCTGGCGACAGCTCTCTGCCTGTGGGTGATTGGTGGTCAGCATGCACTCTTTGCGATGCAGAATGGGGGGATTGTCCTGGCTGTCGTAGCGGGTAACGGTATGGCTTAGTTTGGCCAGGTCAACGGTCACGCTCTGCTTGAGGCTGGGGTAGGCCTCTTCGAAGAATGTGGGGTAGCTGAGCAGTGACAGCCGAAAGTCCTGCTTTGCCAACTTCACCAGATCCCATTCACACTCCGGCAGTTTGAGCGCTTGTGCCACCGCACAGACAAAACGGTAGAGCTGTGGGCTGGTCGTGGCCAGGGTCTCTTTGTGCAGATAGACCGCGTCGGGTAGCACTTTTTTGTATGGCAGGGCAGCGACCAGTTGCGTGAAGCGCTCAGGGGTCAGCATCGGCACATTCCTTTGAGTTGGGTGAGTGTCAGCCGCTTGGGAATTCGTCTTTTATGGGGTGTGGTGAGTTCGACCAAGGCACGCTTTTGTTCGGGCCCATAGCTGATATGCAGTGGCCGGTCTGGGCCATAGAGATAGAGACGATCAAACGGGGTGTGTTGCGCCAGCCAAAGGGCTACCTGATAGCTGTTCTTCCCTGGGTATATCAGATCAACCGCAGCCCCTTGCCGAGGACAAACAAGTTTTCCTCGCTGATTGAGTCCACAGGCCGCATGTTGATCTAGCCCTGGAGCGATGCCTGGCAATTGATTGGTCAGAATGGCCCTGCGCAGCTCAGTGCCGCAAAAACCATAGGTGAGCCGGGGTTGCCCGTATTGTCGCACCACCGGATCCAAGATCTCTATGGCCAGTTCGCGATAGGCCTGCCAGCTCTCAACTTGTAGGGGGAGATTGGGGCATTGAACTCGCAGCCAAGTATCACTGCAGTGAAACAGCATCTCGAAGGTGAAGTAATCGCTGCAGGCGTCGTTGAGCTGCACTGAAGAACCCTTAAGAAATAAAAGTTCAGACTCTACCTTCTGCATGAGAGCCATCAAGAGGGCGGGACCGGAACTTACATTTCACTCCCCCGCAGGACTGTCCTCCTCCTCGACATACCTCAACAACTCTCCAGGCTGGCATCCAAAATATTTACACAACGCATTGATTGTATCGGTATTGGTGACATTACCAGGCACGTTGGCGATCCGGGTCAGGGTTGCCCGGCTGATCCCTGTTTTTTCGCTCACTTCAGAGAGAGTTATGCGGCGCTTTTCTTGGAACGATTTTTCGTCAAGTAGCTTGATGAGCAGGATCCTAATCATGACTTATCCATAGCGAGTATTTTTCACATAGCCTACCAAATGAATCATACATGATGCAAAAAAAGCATTGACAATCGCGTTACGTGATTTATATTCATCTTGCGTGAGTGATATGACTCACTTGTGAATCACTTGGAGGCGAGGTATGAGTACCTATCTGACAACCGAAGAGCTCTCATCACGGATCAAATACGACGTGCGTACAATCCGCCAGAGTCTGAAAGACGCTGTGCTGTTCGAAGGCGTGCATTACATCCGTCCGTTTGGTGGGCGAAAAATTCTCTACATCTGGGAGCGGGTAGAGGAGTCCATGCTGCAAGGAGCAGCAGCCCACGATCTCATTGCTAGCTTAAAGTGAGGTGGTGCGATGGGCTCGATAAATAGCCGTGATGGCAAGCTTTATCTGGACTTTCGTTACAGGGGGGTCCGCTGTCGGGAGCAAACCACGTTGGCTGATACCCAGGCTAACCGGCAGAAGCTCAATAAGGTGCTCTGCTTGATAGAGCAACAGATCCGTATCGGTACCTTTGACTATGGGCATCACTTTCCCAACAGTCCCAAGGTTGAGAAGTATGTGGCCATGGAGAGACTGAGTCGGCAGAAGGCCTCTGGTGCGCGGATGATTTTCTCCGCCTTCGCCGAGCTATGGCTCGATGAAAAACGGGTCGAGTGGCGCGAGAGCCAAATTGAAACGGTGGATGGCATTTTACGCTGCCACCTGATTCCGGCTATGGGTGAGCAGCGGTTAGCTGCCATCACCAAGCAACAGATCTTGGCGTTTCGGTTGCGCTTGTGTGAGCCGGGTGGGCAGAACGAACGGGTGCTGTCGGCTTCCCGTATCAACCACATCATGACCTACCTGCGCCTCATCTTGAACGAGGCGGCCGAGCGGTTCGAGTTTGATAGCCCGTGGCGCAATATCAAGGCCCTGCCGATGCCTAGGGCGCAAGTCCTGCCGTTTACCCTGGAGGAGGTGCAACTCATTCTGACCAAGGTACGGGCGGACTATCGTCCCTATTTCACGGTGCGTTTCTTCACCGGCATGCGCACGGGTGAGATCGATGGGCTTTGTTGGGACAATGTGGATTTTGGCGCCCGCCTTATTCATATCCACCAGTCCTTGGTCAGGGGCAAAGTCGGGCCCACCAAGACCAGTGGATCTCACCGCACCATCGCAATGAGCCAGAGAGTCTATGAGGCCTTGCGTGAACAGTGGGGGGTCTCGGGCGAGAAAAGTACCTTCGTGTTTTGTGCCCGCAACGGTGAGCCACTCAACCACCGCAATGTGGCCCAGCGTGTCTGGTACCCATTGTTGGCCAATCTGAAGCTTGAAAAGCGCAACCCCTATCAGACTCGCCATACGGCTGCCACTCTGTGGCTGGCCGCCGGCGAGAATCCGGAGTGGATTGCCCGCCAGCTGGGTCATTCCACGACCAGCATGCTGTTTCGGGTCTATTCGCGCTATGTGCCCAATCTGGTCGGTCGGGATGGTGCCGCTTTCGAACAACTGCTGGACGGTGAACTTGAGCTGGAGGATGAGGTATGAAATTCACATCCCCGTTTAACTTGACGCTGGTGTGGGCCGAGCTGATTCACGGCTTGCCTAGTGCTGGCGTGTGGCGTTTGACTTTCCTGAAAGGGGGGCGCCATGTCGATGTCAGCGGTGAGCTGCTGGTGGATGTGGTGCCGGCTGGGCAGTGGTTGCTGCTGGAGATGAATCGCGAGGAAGTGCCTCGATTGACGACCTTCATGCCGTTGCCTGTTGAGGTGCGTCGTGGCGACATTGAGCAGCAATTTTCATGGCTGGCAGATGAACAACATGCCATCTTGTCGGATATCTGGGGGATGCTCGCTTATTTACCGGATGTGGCCCTGCGGCGATTCTACCTCGCCGTGCTGCTTGATGATCGCATCATGTGGCCCTTCTTCACCGGCAAGGCGAGCAACCAGTACCATCATCACCATACCGGTGGACTGCTTGAGCACAGTCATGAGGTGGCAATCACAGCCTCGGCGCTCTGCATGCAGCATCAAGTCGGCCCGATTAGCACCAGCGTGGCCTTTATCGGCGGTCTTCTGCATGACATCGGCAAGATCCACCTGTTCTACAACAACACAAGCGGGAACGGGGTCGCGGGGCAACATGAGTCGTTCAATTTCATGGTGCTGGCCGAGCCGCTGGCCCGCCTCAGTCAGGAGGCGCCCAAGCTGTTTGAGGCCATCAGTTCTTGCCTTTCCATCAAAATTGGTCGGCAGTCGGAGGCCTATCTGCCAGCCCAGATGGTTCATATCTGTGATCGATTGTCTATGGATGTACACAACTGGCGACGGGCTTTCACCGAGGTCCCGGCCTATTACTGGTTTGTCAAATCGCCTTATGGCGATCAGGTCTACAAACGGTTGGACTGAGATCTCGAAGCTCTGACTGCCGTTGACAGCAGGATGTGCCGAGAGGGCCACAGCGCCCGACTGTTTGCGGCGCCTTGGGCAACTTGCAGGGACCACATATCGGCAGGATACTTTCAGCATCCCTTGGGGTTCAGGGAGTATCCTGTTTGATTTATGCAATAAGGAGCGTGTATGAGCTCGAGCATCGTCACTCTCAGTATCTTCTCTAGCCATGGAGCTGATCGCCTTTGCTGCTGGATATCTCTACCTTGAGGGCAGAAAGCTGGAAAAAACAGACAACCCAGACACCCAATGATTTCGATGAAAAGAGTGGGGCAGGATCCTGAAACCAATTGGTTAGGGAATTTGAGCTCAGCCTGTGAGAGGAGCGGGCCCAATGGGCGGGGATGATCCCCACTTTTCAGAGCCGCGCCAGAAAGAGCTTGCCTGGCTAATCCCATCGGGGTTGATCCTGAGCAACAGACCATTCGGCGGCGCGTTGACGGCCTTCTTCATTTAGTTGCTCTACGACATCCCTGTAAACATCCTCATCAGCCCTCTGTAGAGCCTCATGGAATAATGACCCACATAGCGCCATTTCATAGCGCGTCATGTCACGGCTCATCCTGTCAATTTCCATCAGTACCTCGTACGTCATTGGATTGGTGTCGGCCAGTTTTGCGATGCGTTGCAGATTTTGTGAATCGCCAATTTGCCAGCGGCGGATGCTGGTGGCCTTGAATAGGATTATGGCAACGCGATGAAACAGATAGCGCAACATCGGTGATGAATGGCCCGCCTGGCATAATTCCTCCTTGGGGTGATTTAGGTATAAGTAGGCATAGCCTTGGGGAAACTGCTGCACTTTGCGCAGCGTGCTGCGCTCGACGGCCAGCGCTGGATGAAGGTGCCAGCGTTTGGCAGATTTATCTTGGGGCACGTGGAGATCAAGTCGCCACTGAGACCAGGGATATAACTTGCTGACAAAGGTCATAAAGCGGCGGAAGATTTTTGGAGAGGTGAATTTGATCCCAGCATGGGAGCTGTTTGAGTTGGTCAGGCAATAGCGGATGGCCCACCTGAAATCGGCCATCTGTTTGGGTCTCTTTCTCATGGCTTGGCAGACTTTCAAGACGTTAGCCAGTGCATGTTTCTCTGCGGTTGTGCCGAGTTCAGCCGGGAGCAGTTGTCGCTGCCGGTTGCGGGGAATCAACCGTGAGCGGGCTTTTTGTGTCACCAGATTGCCTAGCTCGATTGCGCTCGCATGCCAAGTCGCCAGCAGCTCTTCGCTCAAGCCAAATTGGCTGGCTATCTCCCGTCGATCCTTTCCTTTTTCAAGATGCTTGAGGACGGCTTCACTCTGCACGTAATGACTGGCTCGGTTTGCATCGGCGAGGGTTTTCGCCTTGATGCCTTGCCGCACTTGGCGCGGTGGTGTTGCCTGATAGGCTCCCAGCCTTTTCAGTAGGTGGGGCATCAGCTTAGCCGGGGTCAGGGGCGTTGGTTTTTCCTGTTCGCAGTCTAGTGTGCGTTGCTTGTGGGTCGATATACCAAACAGATATTGGCTCTCTTGCCTGGAGAGCGGGGTTTGGTTGCATGCTAGGTGGCAGCCAAGTAACAGGTCGGTGAAGTGCAGGTAGTGATCCAGTGTGATCTCGGGACTGCTGTGCCCAGCCATCACTGCGAGCGCCATATAGCGATCCCGCAGGCGATGCTGGCCTGCGATCAGGCGGACAATCTCCTCGCGTTGTGTGTCGGGGTAGGGCAACAAGGCTCGCTGGACAATGTCTGGCAAGGACACCAGATCGTGGTGCAGCAGCAACTGCATCCGAGAAAAACAGCTGTGACGCAGGTGGTAGAGTCGATAATGAAGGCCGCCACTGAGTTGGTAGAGTACAGACCTGACCATCAGGGAGATCTGTTGCAGGTTGACCCGCTCGTGGGGATTGCCCGCAGCATGGAACAGCAACTCCTTGTTGCTATCCGCCTGCATCCGTCGCTCGCCAATATAGCGTTTGAGGAGATCGCTCTCATTGCCGGTGAGCATGGGGTAAAGTGGTACTTTGCGCAGTGCCGCATCGGTCTTGTTATGACCGTGGCGGTTGTTGCGGACAAAAAGCCACCCGATGGGGGAGGGCTCAACATCAATTAGCCGCAACTTGGCGAGTTCTCCGGGGCGCAAACCGGTGCGATAGGCCATGATAAGAAAGGATTTAAGCATCATCCGCAGAGTAACGTCGGTATCGATGAAGCAATTGACCTGTGCCAGCAAACCGGCAAAGAGTGGCTCATCGACTATGGCGGCGCTGACATGGGGAATTTTCTTCTCGCCGGTTGCAAGTGGTTCTGGTAGCGCTGCCATATCAAACGCCTCGACGGCGAAGACATGCATATCCTGAAGGCGGCCTGCCATGAAGTCACGCTGATATTGGCTGCGTGGGCGGTTAAGAATGCTGTGATAGAGTTCGGTAAAATCGATGCCATCGTAGCTTGCAAGCGGTAGTTGTGCGGTCATCGATAACCACTCCTTGCCGATGCTTTCGAGGTAGCGCTGAGCAGTCGACGGGGCCAAACGGCGTGTCAGAAGCAATGACAGCAACCAGCTGACTAGCACTTGTTCGCTGAGCGTAAGGGCACTCGTGTTCCCAAGAGCATCGAGTTCCGTGATGATGGTTTTCGGGCCCTTGGGAGCGGCTGGGTCTTGCCGAAAAATCGCTCTTAATTCATCTAGCAGATAGGGTTTTTGCGATGGCTGGCTGGTGCTTGCCATTGGCCATTTCGCCACGCTTTCTAGAGAGTTAAATTTCTGATAGGTGTCCTGGTTGGCTGGGTACAGGCGAGGTTGGAGCAGCCGGTGCCAGTATGCGAGAGGAAGTGATGCACTTGGGGTTCGTCCTGCTGCATATTCCAGCAGTACCTGCGGGAGTTCAGTACCAAGCTGATGTTCGGTTAAGCCGATGGCTCCTCTGCAGAGCGCTTGCTGGCTGATCTCTGCTCCCAATTCCTTTTGCAACAATCCAAGGCACTCTGCCTGTTTGGTTGGAGGGCACCAAGTTGCGGGGCGATGTTTGAGAAACTGCCGCAATATACCGAGGCTGATTGGGTCAGGCATGTAATTCACTTGGGTGATGGCCCGTATACCTGTCTGGTGTATCTCGTTGTGTTCTGCATTGCCATCGTGTTCGTCATGACGGTAATAGCTGTTACTGGGAAGCTCGCCAGGCTCGAGGGTTAGGGTGATCCAAGTTAGTTCATGATTACCGGACAGCGGCTGGATTTCGAGCAAGGCACGCCCCATGGCGAGCCACAAATAGGGGCGATTGAGCCCGCCATAGAGGATTCCGCAGACGAGCAAACGGGCGAATAACCGGTCGGGGTCTTGGGTCGGTTCACTCAATGTGGTGCGCCAAGTATGAGCTGCGTTGGCCATAGTGATAGTCGCTTGGTGCCAATGCTCGGAGCGAAATGGGTGAGGGCGTCGCACACTCAAGTATGGAGGGGGGATCGCAATGCACCAGATTCCCTGCCGGTTCCCCATCTCCAGTTTCTGGCAGATAACCGAGTAGGCAAAGCGGTAGGCGTGCAGGGTCTTTAGATCTTGCCGCAGCTGGGCATCAATGTCTGGCCACAACCGTTCAAATCGGTCAGTACAGGGAGATTCTTCCAACATCTCTGGCAGATGATGACGAAAGATCTTGATGGCCTGGGTGATCACCACTTCGGCCTCATCTTTACGGTCCTGTCGGCGCTTATCTCGGCCAAGTTGTACCATCAGCTCGCGGCGCCGCGGTGATAGGATCAGAGGATTTGCCATCCTGCCCTTGCCTCAATCTGGTGAAAATTCAAATGTGCTTCAATGAGGTCGGCAACGTGTTGCAGAGTCTGGATGGACAGGCAGCTGTGGCGACCGAATATCGACTCGCCGATCTCCTCGTGCCCCATCCAGCCATCGATCACTGACGGTGCCAGTTTGCTGCGCAGCAGGACGCTGCGTAGATGGTGGCGAGCCCAGTTGTGCTGGATCGGCAGCCGGTTACCCAGTTGCTGATTGAGGTTGCTGGGTGTGGGATCCTGAGGCAGCAGATGACCCTGACTGTCATGAAGGATGAAAAACAGCAGATTTTTGCTGCCATCAAGTGCGGCATCGCAGCGCTGTGCCAGCTCGCGATGCAGGAGTCGGTAGCGTTGACCCAACGTATGTAGATGGGTTTGGTAAAGCGCGACCTGACGAGCGGCGGTGGCTGGGATCACCAAGGTTCGAGCCGCCAGCCCGTTACGGATTTCTTTATCGCTGATCCACCATGTGCGCGTGATGGGGTTGTAGTCAGCGAGCGATCCCAGTGGAGCAGTCACATCCCGGTGACCGGTTACAAACGTCAGCAGTGCCCACACGTAGCAAAGGTAGTGATTGTGAAAGCTGGCCACCTCCTCAAGGGTTGCATCACGCTTGGGGGTCGGTGGCGGTATTAACAGCCGGTTAAACAGGTTATGCAGCACCTTGCCCGGCAGGAGCAGACTACTGCCAACCGTGGCAGGGATGCTACGGGCTGGCGGCAGACCCGCATCCAGTCCCGCCAAGTTAAACAAAAACTGTAGATAGGCTCGATGGTGCTTGGTCACCTGGTCGGTGGTGGTATTGCTGTACGCCAGTGCCGGGCGCTTCTTGTAGTCCTGACCACGGACGAGCGCCACCTGCATCAGATCGAAGCCTTGGTTGATATACCAGTGCTCCAGATAACGAGTGACTCGCCCCAGGGTTAACCGGGTCTGGTGGCGTTCGTTGATAAGCGCAAGGTGCTTTTTCAACAACTGTTCGCTCGGGGGCGGTGCATTGACAGCCAAATGTTGTAACACCGTTGGGAGCGGCAGAACGACACGTGAGTGGGTGGGGGGCAGCAGAGCATGCAGTCGTTCATCCAGTGTACTAGCTGGTACCTTGTGTTCAATAACGAGGCAGAGGCGCTCTTTTATGACCTGCAAACTACGGCCTGTTGCCAGACCGCCAGGGATGCCGCCGCAGACGAGCGCTAGCAATAACCAGCACCCAACTGGGTCGCCCTCGTTGACGGTATCCCTCACCAGATGCTCGATATCCCAATCACTGGCCTGCTCGAAACTACAAGGAAGCGACAGCTGACGCACTGCCAGCTGTTCGGTGACTCGCTTGTTCAATTCGGCGCGTAAAAATGGTGAGCGGTGCGGAGAGCTGGGGTCGTGGATGCGCACGGTCTTGGTATCAAGAGCGAAAGGCGGCTCATCGATCGGCTCTCCATTAGGCCCTGGTCGCATAACTAGCTCTTCGATCACGATGTCAGTGTCATCAGTTTTTTCTAGCTGAATCAATTGGACATAGTGCTCGGCGACGGGCAGTTTCTTTGATCTGCGATAGCGAGTGATGCCTTTTGCTAGGCGATAGGCATCGTAGATGACCACACACAGAAAACCTAGCCCTCGCTCGATGAGCGGCGATAGCGCGTGTTGGCGGTTGGCACGTAGCGTCGTGATGAGTGTCGCCAGATCTGGGTGAGCCGCCATATCCGGCAGTTCTTGCAGCACCGGTGTGTGCCGTGCTTCGGTAGCGATCAGACGGATCTCCCGCAGCGCGTTTTCGATGGCGGAGTCATGATCACCGATGAGGTGTAACTGTAGGCAACTCACGATGACCAGTAGCTGGTAACGTCGATAGTGAGCGCGATCGTCATCTGACCAAGCCGAAGGGGAAGTGATATTGATCGCAGCGGCGAATCCGCACTCGGTCAGTAATTGCTGTCGCCTGAGGTAGTGACAAGCCTCAAATGGAGTTTTTATGTTAAGAGCACTGGGGTTCACCCGATAGCGTGGATGGCTAGCCCAGCGTTCCAAATCTCCGTAACGGTGCCAGTAATCATCTGGCATGTTTCCCATCAGCCGCTTGAGCATCGCGAATGTGTTCAAGCGCAAAGGGGCCGGTAGAGGCTTGGGGCATACCACATGGGACAGGTGGCACAGCCGTCTGTGGTAACGCTCCCGATCCAGGGGGGGCCTCTCATCCATGGTTCGGACTCCAGTCGGTATTGAGTAGCGCAATCGGATCAGCGATGGGGTGGTCGGCCGGAGTGTTAATTACCGCTCGTCGGCGCTGCTGCACCAGCATTCCCCGGCTACATCCTGTCCATTGGCATAGGTCCGCATCGGTCACCAGCACCTTGTCGAAAAAAAGCTGCGCCATATGGTGGGGCAGTTGGGCCTGAAAATTTTCTCGCAGAGTCGCGAGCTCTCCACTGTCGATGCTCATGGCGAGCAGGCTGAGGGCGCTGGCCCAGGCTTGCTGCTCAATGTCGACATCGTTGGGGGCGTGGAATGGGGTGTTATGGATGAGTAGAGTGCCTTCAGGTGGATAGGGAGTCTCCCAGTACAGCGTCGGCCACAATGGGGCAAACAGCAGAAATTCTGTTGGGCGCATTTTTCTGTTTTTACCCTGCTGGTAAAACATGGCGCCCTGTAATGGTTGCCGAAGCAATTGGCTGGTCAGCCCGCCGGGCAGGTTTTTCCAAGAGACGAGACGGGGGTAGGCGAGGATCCACTGATACGCTGCGTGGGCGAGCGGATGGATAGAGAAACGGAGAGTCGGATCAGCGCGGGATAGGGTCATCGGCTCACTCATCAGACACCTCCATGCGATGATTGGTCTGTTTTGAGTCTATGCCGGCAGCCAATACCTGATCAATAATTGCTCATCAAAATATCGATGTTTTGTGACCGTGACCACGTATGTGGCGTAAATTGATCTTAATGGTAAAACCGAGCATCAAAGATAATTTTTATTAAAAAACAATTAATTACATTTGATGTCATATAGGTAAAATGGAGGTGATCTGGCTGGAACGGCCTGTCACGCCGGGGGTCGCGGGTTCGAGTCCCGTCCACTCCGCCACTAACAGCAAAGCCCAGACTAACGTCTGGGCTTTTTTTTTTGCAGGAAAATTACATAACCTACTGTTAATCAAAGAATTTATTGGCAGTGGTAGGTAGATAGCCCTGTCTCTTATGTTTCAAAAATCAAAGCGACTTCTCACTATCGACAACAATATCCCTGCTGCTAGTCAGAGTGTGAACTCTGCCAGATTTTCCTCGCATCAGTTTTGGTTAAATACGTCACCGAGAGGGTTGATAAAAACTCTCAGGAATTCAAACCGATAAACAAATGAACGAAGGAAAGTCTATGTTTAAGAAAACGCTGATGATGGTACTGGCTACCAGCGCTTTGGTTATGTCTGGTTGTGCTTCTGATACCAAAACTGCTGCAGCTGGCGCTTCTGCTGGTGGTGCCGGTGGTGCTGACGTATTCGGTCGTGAAATTTACCTGCGTGGTGAAATTACTGAATCCAATCCATG
The DNA here is from genome assembly GCF_054780855.1 of Pseudaeromonas pectinilytica. NCBI lineage: Bacteria > Pseudomonadati > Pseudomonadota > Gammaproteobacteria > Aeromonadales > Aeromonadaceae > Pseudaeromonas > Pseudaeromonas pectinilytica. The sequence continues at coordinate 3,725 of NZ_BAAGVN010000123.1, read as the reverse complement.
GGCTCCGCTGCCTGAAAACAAAGTCGTAATGGTTGAGAAGGGTGTCTATAAGGCATCTGCCAAGGGCCTGAAGGTTGATTACGCTCCGTACAAGTTCAAGTTTGCTGACTCCGCATGGACTCCAGGCACCAACTTCGGTTACCTGACTGCTCCTGGCGTGTTTGAAAAGGATCCAGTAGAACTGAACCCGAACTCCAAGTTTGAAGAAGTGAAGTTCACTCCGCCTGTAGATGGCGATTATGACTTCTACATCGACGTTCGTGGTGCCAAGCCTGTTACTTATGTGAAGCCGGCTGGCAAGTAAGCCTCTCGCCTTATACCAAGGCCCATCCATAGTTGATGGGCCTTTTGTTTTGATTCTTTTGAGTCTTTTTATAAATTTCATTATAAATGAATGTTTTAGCCTGCAAGGCTGAATCACCGCTGGTTTTTCTCTACTTATCCTATAAAATCCTCCCTCCCTGCAAGAGCTGATAGCTCCTGCTCATACATCATATTGTGTTTATAATCTCTACTTTGTCATTATATTGTGTTTTTGTGAGATTTTACGATGGTGTATGACGGTTCACATTTCTAGGCGGTAGTGACTGGTACAGTCGCTCCGTTTGTTCTTGATTCACGAGCTCGCACGACGTAGGAAGGCATGATGACGATGGCGAAAACTGATTTGACACATAATTCTCCGATGTTGGCTTTACCGATCCCTCTGCAGGAAACATCTCTCGATATCTGGGATACCAAGTATCGCCTGAAGAGTAAGGACGGCACGCCCATTGATCAGCAGATTGATGATACCTATCAGCGAGTGGCCAAGGCGCTGGCAGCACAGGAGCAAGATCCCGAGAGTTGGTATGAGCCTTTTCTTTGGGCGCTCCGGAATGGCGCTATTCCAGCGGGCCGTATTACCTCAAATGCTGGTGCGTTTGAACACAAGCCTGCAACCTCGACCATCAATTGCACTGTTTCCGGAACCATTCAGGATTCCATGGATGACATTCTTAACAAAGTGCATGAAGCAGGGCTAACCTTGAAGGCCGGTTGTGGCATCGGGTATGACTTCTCGACCTTGCGCCCACGTGGAGCCTTTGTCTCGGGTGCCGGTGCTTATACCTCGGGCCCGCTCTCATTCATGGATATCTACGACAAGATGTGCTTTACCGTCTCATCAGCGGGCGGTCGTCGTGGTGCTCAGATGGGCACTATGGATATCCGTCATCCCGATGTGCTCGAATTTATCCAGGCCAAGCGTGAAGATGGCCGCTTGCGCCAATTCAATCTCTCCTTGCTGATCACCGGTGACTTCATTGAAGCGGTGAAGGCCGATCGGGATTGGCAGCTGATCTTCCCGCTGAATAAGAAGGAAGTGGAGCAGGATAAGACCGATCTGACTACGTCGGACATCGTCTGGGCCGATTGGCCGACCAAAGAGGGTGTGGTCATCAATGAGCTGGGCCTGGTGGCCTGCAAGATTTACAAGAGCATGCCTGCCCGTCGGTTGTGGAACGTCATCATGACCTCCACCTATGACTATGCCGAGCCTGGATTCATTCTGATCGACAAGGTCAATCAGATGAACAATAACTGGTTCTGCGAGGACATCCGTGCTACGAATCCTTGCGGTGAGCAGCCGCTGCCACCGTATGGCGCCTGCTTGCTCGGCTCTATCAACCTGACTAAGTTCATTCGTGAACCATTCACGGAGCAGGCGCATTTCGATTGGAGCGCCTTCCGCAAGGTGGTGAGTCTGTTTACCCGGATGCTGGATAACGTGGTGGAAATCAATCAATTGCCACTGGAGAAGCAGCGCCAGGAGATTGAGAACAAACGCCGTCATGGCATGGGCTTTCTTGGTCTGGGCTCAACCTTGACCATGCTGGGCATCAAATACGGGTCGCCTTCTTCTGTGGCCTTTACCGAGCAGGTGTCGCAAGAGCTGGCAATCACCGGCTGGAAAGAGGCGCTGGCACTTGCCAAAGAGAAGGGCCCGGCTCCTATCATGACGCAGGAGTTCGAAGTAACGGCGGCTATGATGCGCAAGCGTCCGGAGATGGCTCAGGATGGCATCCAAGTTGGTGACAAGCTACCAGGGCGGATCTTGCATGCCAAGTACAGTCGCTACATGCAGCAAGTGGCGGAAGTAGAACCCGAGCTGGTTGCCGAGTTAGCTGAAGTCGGGGGGCGTTTTACCCACCATAGCTCTATCGCGCCGACGGGTACCATCTCCTTGTCGCTGGCCAATAATGCCAGCAATGGTATCGAGCCGAGTTTTGCCCATCACTATGTGCGCAACGTGATCAAGGCCGGTAAGAAGACCAAGGAAAGCGTGGATGTCTATAGCTTCGAACTGTTGGCCTACCGTGAGCTGATCAACGCCAAGGCCATGCCTTATAGTCAGGATCCTGAGTCCGCGTTGCCGGACTATTTCATCACCGCCGATGATATTAATCCGACTCAGCATGTGGATATCCAGGCCGCGGCACAACGCTGGATTGACTCCTCGATCTCCAAGACTGCGAATGTTCCGACTGATTTCCCCTATGAGGAGTTCAAGCATATCTACATGTATGCCTATGATCAGGGCCTGAAAGGTTGTACCACCTTCCGCTTTAATCCCGAGGCGTTTCAGGGAGTTCTGGTCAAAGAGAAGGACCTGGAAAATACCCTGTACGAATTTGCCCTGGAAGATGGCTCAGTGGTGCAGCTCAAGGGCAACGAAGAGGTGGAGTACGATGGCGAAATTCATTCGGCGGCCAACCTCTACGATGCCTTGAAAGAAGGCTACTACGGCAAGTTCTGATCCTGCTCGGCGCTCACGCGCGAGCCACTGTATATTGATGGGCCCCCTTATGGTCAAGAAGATTCAAAGCAAGATTATTGGTTACAAGGTAAAGAGTAAGGAAGAGCAGGAGCAGCAAGAGGCCGCTCGCGTCGTCCATATGCATGAGACGGTGCAACGCCCGGAGAAGCTGATGGGGACCACCTATAAACTCAAGACTCCGGAGCACATCTCCGAACATTCGCTCTTCATCACCATCAACGACATGGTGCTGAATGAGGGGACTGAACACGAGATCCGGCGTCCATTCGAGATCTTCATCAACTCGAAGAGCATGGAGCACTATCAGTGGATTGTGGCTCTGACTCGCATCATCTCGGCGGTATTCCGCAAGGGTGGGGACATTACATTTCTGGTGGAAGAGTTGCGCTCTGTGTTTGATCCTCGCGGTGGCTACTGGAATAAGGGGAAGTATGTTCCCTCGCTGATAGCTGAAATCGGCAATGTTATCGAACAGCATCTGGTGAACATTGGCATGCTCAAGAGCGCAGGGCTTGATGAGCATCAGCAGGAGTTCCTGGCGCAGAAGCAGGCTGAGCTGGCGGCAGAGGTTCCTGGTGATGATGAGGTCGGGAGTTTTCCGCCCAATGCCACCCTGTGCTTCAAGTGCCATAGCAAGGCCGTGATCCAGAAGGATGGCTGCATGACTTGCCTGAATTGCGGCGACTCCAAGTGTGGCTGATGACCACCTGACATCCTGACCCCAAAACGGAGCCTATGAGGCTCCGTTTTTCATGGGATGATTCTTCTCGGTAGTGTGCTCTGTTCCGGGATCCGTGGTGTTGTCACCGAACTTTAATTGACTCATTCGAGGCGCTGTTCCCTTTACGTGTTGTTGACTATTTTCACCCCACCCGATAACCAGGATTTTGCACTGTTGGGCTCTTGG
>NZ_BAAGVN010000122.1:0-13330 GCF_054780855.1 Pseudaeromonas pectinilytica | reverse complement strand
TTTTGGCGATTAAATCAGATCACAAACGAAGCCTTTTTTCTATCTATTTCAATTGGTTGTAGCTAAAGATCCTGTACATGATAGCTGGTTAGGTATTGAAACTGAGATGTTGGCGGGTGGCAGTTGGGATGTTTATGATGGTTCAGTGCGGGATAAAGATCGTTTAAAAGGACGATTCCCGACGGTGCCGTGGGACACAACGAAAGTGGAGTTGCTTGCTCCGGCTCCTAACCTAATGATGCTGATTCGTCGCGGAAAATAATGATTGAATCAGTGCCGGTGGAAGGGGATATCGTTGAAGCGTTATGTTGAACAAAAGAAAACAGCCACCGAGGTGGCTGCCGAAAGAGACGGAGTAAATAAGGACACAATTCCCGCTTGCATCGGGGTTGCGGTCTTGAATCAGTAGACTGCACCACTTTAGCACACCATGACTGAACGTGGCTTAAACAAATCGGTGCTGAATGGAAATCCAGAGACAAAAAAGCCGGAGCAGAAGCCCCGGCTGATGGATCTCGATGGTGCGCTTAGAAGTCGTAGCGCATGGCCACGGCCACCACGTCGTCGGTGTTGATGCCGTACTGCTTGGTAAAGGTGCTGTCATCCAGCAGGTTGACCTTGTAATCCACATAAGTCTGGAAGACCGGTGTGAACTTGTAGCTGGCACCGATACTTAGGTACTCGTTGGCGGTGTCATCGATATTCTGGCTGCTGTCCTTCACATCCGAACGGACATAGGCCAGGGACGGCACGAACTTGTCGGCGACCGTGTATTGCACCACGGCTTCATAGCCACGGTTCTTCTCGGCATAGCCGTCACCGATGGCGTAGTGATCGCGGCCGTCGGAGTAGGTGGCGGCGGCATACCAGTTATTGGCAGCATAACGCACACCGATCGCCCCCAGTTTGGCGTCGCTATCACCGCCAAAGGTGGCATTGAGTTTTTGATCATCGGTCTTCCCGGCCTGGTTATAGGCACCGGCAAAGCTCAGACCCATCGGCAGATCGTAGGAGGCGCCCAAGGCGTAACCCTCGGCGCTACCCTGCATCCACTTGCTGGGGTCATTATTTTGCGGGTCATTCTGACCGGTGAACTGGGCGCCGAGCGTCAGGCCCTCATAGGTGAAGGCGTACTTGAGCAGACCATTGGTGCGGCCGGTACCGAATACTTCGGTGCCCTTGCCCAGACCATCACCACCCCATTCTGGCAGCACGTCGGTGTAGTCATTGACCATGGAGAGCAGACCATCCTGACGGCCGTAGGTCAGGGTGCCGAAGGTGTCGTGACGGATACCGGCAAAGCCCAGACGCAACTCGTCATTGTCGCTGCCGGAGGTCGGCAGGTTGTACTCGAACTGACCCAGACCGGTCAGATTGTTACCCAGATCGGTTTCACCTTTCAGGCCCATCCGGATATAGCTTTCATCACCGCGCAGCTCGTCATTGTCGGAGCCGTAATACATGCCGGTGGCGCGGCCGTAGAGATCCAGTTTGGTGCCATCTTTGTCATACAGATTCGCTGCAGAGGCAGTGCCGGCAGCCAACAGGGTCGGAATACTCAATGCAATTAATGTGGCTTTCATCATGTCACCCTCATGGTTATTAGAACGGGCCAGTGTCATGAACAGGGTCCTGAACAATCCGGCCAGCTTGGTACATGAGGAACAATCTAGCGCCTGAAACCTAAACGAGAGCTTAATCGAGAAAGCGTGATGGGCGTCAAACTGAACGGCATGTAAACCAGGGATCTGAAAACGTGGGTTTCAGCCCCGCCGCAGAGGGCGGGGCCGCTGATGGCGCGGATCAGTGGAGCGGATCAGTGGAGCGGATCAGCAGCGGTTTTGCGGCTGGCATTGCTGCGGCAGTCGGGAGATGAACCCCTGGGCATCCAGAAAGCCGTCGATGCGTGCCAGCGGATCTGGTGCCTGGCCAAAGAACTGGATGGCGGGCAAGCCGGTGACCTGCAGCTCGGCCAACAGGGCGCGCTGCTCGGTATCCATATTACTGAGATCGACCCGCAGCAGACGGTAGTGGGCCAACTGCTGTTGCACCTCGGTGTGGCTGAAGGTTTCCTGCTCCAGCTGGTGACAGGCGGCGCACCAGTCGGCGTACAAATCCAGCATCACAGGTTGCCCCTGGGCACGCGCCTGCTGCAACTGCTGCTGCAGCTCACTGCGGCTCTGGATAGCGGTGAAGGGCAGGCTGGCGTAGGTGGCCGGCGCCAACCCCAGCCAGCTGCCAACTGCCAGCAGGGGCAACAGCAGCAGGGCGGCGATGCGTAAGCGCGGGGAGGGCAGCAGGGTCAGCAGCAGGTAGCCGACGGCCGTGGTGATCAGCAGGCTCCAGCCACCGCGGATCAACCACTCCGGCAACCAGCGGCCGAGCAACAACAGCGGCGCGGCCAGCAGCACAAAGCCAAAGCACACCTTGACCCTGTGCATCCAGATCCCGCGTTTGGGCAGCCAGCGCGGGCCTAGGGTACCCAGCAGCAACATGGGCCAGCCCATCCCCAGCGCCAGGGCATACAGCACCAGGGCACCGAGCCAGAGATCGCCGCTTTGCGCTACATAGAGCAGAGCACCGGAGAGCGGGGCTGTGGTGCAGGGGGAACAGACTAGCGCCGATATGGCCCCCATCAGCAGCACCCCGGGCAGGGAGCCGCTACGCTGGGCTCCGGCCAGTCGTTGCAGTCGCTGCTGCAGGGTGCCGGGCAATTGCAGTTCGAAAGCGCCAAACATGGACGTCGCCAGCAGTATAAACAGCAGACTGAACAGCCCTAGCACCAGCGGATGTTGCAACCAGGCCTGCAGCCCGGCACCGAGGGAGGCTACCGCCAGACCCAACAGGGTGTAAGTCAATGCCATACCCTGTACATAGGCCAGGGACAGCGCCAGGGCGCGCCCGGTGGACAGAGCTCCGCGACCGAGAATAATGGCGCTGAGGATCGGATACATGGGCAGCATGCAGGGGGTCAGCGCCAGTCCGAACCCTAGCAGCAGGAACAGGCCGACCGCCTGCCAACCACCTTGCGCCAGAGCGGCTCGTGAGCGATCACTCGGCGTCCCATCGGCATCTGGCAGGGGGCTGATGTTCTGCGTGGCGGCTGCTTGGTCCTCGACGTTGGAAGGCTGCGGATTGGATGTCGCTGACTTGAGCGTCGAACCCACGGGCTGCAGGGGAATACTTTGGGTCACCGGCGGGTAACACATGCCCTCGGTACAGCCTTGATAACTCAACTCCAGCCGGGCTTGTTCCGGTATCTGTTGCAGCGGGATGGCAAAGTCCAGGTTGTAGTGAAACACCTGGGTGCGGCCAAAGAATTCATCGTCGTGGCTATCGCCGGGCGGCAGCGTCACCACCCCCAGTTGGCCCTCACTCACCTGCCAGTGCAGCTTGTCCCGATACAGGTAGTAGCCGGGGGCTATCTCCAGCCGGATCTGCAGTTCATTCCCCTGCTGCTGGCTGCTAAGGATAAAGGCGCGTTCGGCCGGTAAAAACTGCGACGTGGCGGGCGCCAGCCCCAACTGGTTAAGCACATCATCGGCCGAGTTAGCAGGTGCTAACCTCGGCGTAGCGGATCCGCTGGCTGGTAGCGACGAGGTTGGCGAGGGCGCGCTGGGCTGGGCGGCCAGCAGGGGGCCAGAGCCTATGAGCAACAGCAGCAGTGCCAGCCAGGGGGTGAGCCAGGAAGTCAAAAGGTGTCGACGAGCCAACCGGGCAGGCCCCGGTACAGGGATCAAAAAGGTCATAGGGTGACGTCGGCTATCCAGTTCAGGTAATCGGCATCGGCCAGCACCACCGGCAGCGCCAGAATTTCCGGGGTCTCATAGGGATGATGCTGCCTTAGAAAAACGCGCAGCGGCTCAAATAGCTCGCGGCGGGTCTTGATCAACAACTGGCTCTCGTCGCTCTGCTCTACCCGGCCTTGCCAGTTATAGATGGAGTGGATGAGCGGCACCACATTGACGCAGGCCGCCAGTCGCTGCTCGATGACGTTGCTCGCCAGCAGGTTGGCAACACCTTCATTGGGGCAGGTACAAAGTACCAAAATGGCATCGGTCATGGGGGTTAGGGTCCAGGTGCAGGAGGTGACCCACTATAACCACGGCCGGGGGGAATTGCACCCGACCGGGCGATAACCGCTCTGCCTGCGCGACAACGGCCGCTATGTCTGCTAAATACCCGTTGCTACTTATGCTACAGCGACAAGGTAGCACACGCTGACACGCCGTAAACCCATCCGTGGGGGCTCCGCCGCGCCATCCCTGGCGTGGAGGGTCAGCTTAGCGCTACCCTGTCTCTGTGATGGATGATCTGCTATTCGGAACCGCTAGTTAGACGATAACCGCTATTCCTACTGAGCGGCCTGGCGATAGCGTCGGGCTTTATAGCTGGGGCGCTTGAGATTCTCCACTGACAGCACCTCGTCGAGCTGCGCAGCGGTCATCAGCCCCAACTCCAGCACCACCTCGCGCACGCTCTTGCCGGTGGTCGCGCACAGCTTGCCCACCTTGTCTCCCGCCTGATGGCCGATATAGGGATCGAGGAAGGTGACGATGCCGATGGAATGGAACACATAGTGCTCGCAGACGGCCGGATTGGCGGTGATCCCCTCGACACACTTCTCGCGCAGCGAGACACAGGCGCGGCTGAGCAGATGCAGGCTCTCGAACAGGCACTGGGCGATGACCGGCTCCATGACGTTGAGCTGCAACTGCCCTGCCTCAGCGGCCATGGTGATGGTGACATCGTTGCCCACCACCTTGAAGCAGGCCTGATTCACCACCTCCGGGATCACCGGATTGACCTTGGCGGGCATGATGGAGGAGCCCGCCTGCAGCTGGGGCAGATTCAATTCGTTGAATCCGGCCCGCGGCCCCGAGCTTAGCAGCCGCAGATCGTTGCAGATCTTGGAGAGCTTGACCGCCAGCCGCTTCAGCGCGCCATGCAGCATCACATAGGCGCCGCAATCGGAGGTGGCCTCGATGAGATCTTCGGCCTGCTCGAAGGGGTAGCCGGTGATCTCGGCCAGGCGGCGCACCGCCAGTGCCGAATACTCAGGTGGCGAGTTCAGGCCGGTACCGATGGCGGTGGCGCCCAGATTGATCTCCAGCAGCAGCTCCTGACAGCGCTTGATGTTCTTGATCTCCTCGCGCAGGGTCACAGCCCAGGCATGGAACTCCTGGCCTAGGGTCATGGGCACCGCATCCTGCAACTGGGTGCGGCCCATCTTCAGGATGTCATGAAACTCCAGCGCCTTGTCGTCGAAGGCCTTGATGAGATCGATCAGGGTGTGCAGACCGGCGTTGGTGGTTTCGAACAGTGCCACGCGAAAGCCGGTGGGATAGGCATCGTTGGTGGATTGGCACTTGTTGACGTGATCATTGGGATGGATCAGATCGTGACGGCCCTTGGCGAAGCCCTGCAGCTCCAGCGCCAGATTGGCCAGCACTTCATTGACGTTCATATTCACCGAGGTACCGGCACCCCCCTGAAACAGATCCACCGGGAATTGGTCGAAGCAGGCACCGGTCTCCAGCATATGGTCGCAGGCCTGGACTATGTAGCCGGCAATGCGTGGATCTATGGTCCCCAGCTCACCATTGGCCAGCGCGGCGGCCTTCTTGGTCAGCAGCATACCGCGAATAAACTCCGGGACATCCGAGATGGTCTGCTGGCTGATCTGGAAATTGGCCACGGCGCGCAGGGTGTGAATGCCGTAATAGAGATGATCGGGGACTGGCAGCGACCCCAGCAGGTCTTCTTCGATGCGGATGCTTTCACTCATGACAGACCTCGGAACAGACAGGAGCGAGCCGGATCCCGTGGCGAGTCTCCGTGCCGGGGAGGGAGGCGGTGGCGGCCGTCAGATCCATCTGGCCTATGGCGCTGAGTCTAGCCCAGGGCGACGAAAAATTTCCGGTACAGAATCACGGCGTTGATGAGACAGACGTGACGGCGAGCACCGCCGGGCAATCGAGGTCAAGCGGCCGATGACGGAGGCTCTGGTATAAAAAATCGCCAGCCGACTTGAACTTGCGGCACTGCGTCCCCATCTAACAAGGGATGCGGGCAGCGGCCCGCCTGTTTTTTGAGGTCATTATGGGCAAGTTTCTGCTGGGTTTGATTGGGCTCTTCTTCGTCGAGATCTGGGTACTGATCAAGGTCGGCTCGAGTATCGGTGCGTTGACGACCCTGATCCTGATGGTGCTCGCCGCCATGCTGGGTGGCCAACTGGTACGCAGCCAGGGCGTCATGACGCTGTATAATCTGCAAAAGCGCATGCAGGCCGGAGAAGCGCCCGGTGGTGAGCTGCTGCAGGGCATCTGGTTGGCGGTGGCCGGTTTTCTGTTTATTTTCCCCGGGTTTGTCAGCGACATTTTCGGTTTGCTGTTGCTGCAACCGGCGATCCGCCGTGGTCTGACCCGGTTGTGGATTGCCCGTATGGCCAGCACGGTTGGCCGTGCTTCGGTGCACGCGGCCACCTTTCGCAGCGGCCCGTTCGGCGCCCCGTTGCAGGATGAGGCGCAACCGCGGGATCCCTTCGCTGTACCCAAGTCTGGCGAGCCCGATGGCTCAGCCCCGAAAACCGGTACCACCATCGACGGCGAGTTCGAACGCAAGGAATAATCCGGCGTCGGGCGGCAGCTTTTTTTCGTCACTGCCCCTTGAAGGGGCGAAATCTGCCCCCACATTGGAAGGGACATTATTGAAAACCCGGCCGTTATCCGTAACGAGCCGAGTTTGACTAACAACACAAGATTCGGCCTCTGATTTCTGTTCAGCAGGTCGCGTTTAGGTAACAACACTTTAGTAGGAGAGTTATCGATGAAAATTCGTCCATTACATGACCGCGTCATTATCAAGCGCACCGAAGTCGAATCCAAATCTGCAGGCGGTATCGTGCTGACGGGCTCTGCGGCCCAGAAGTCCACCCGCGGTGAAGTTCTGGCCGTGGGCACCGGTCGTATCCTGGACAGTGGTGAAGTCAAGCCGATGGCCGTCAAGGTCGGTGATCAGGTGATCTTCAACGAAGGTTATAACGTCAAGACCGAGAAGCTGGACGGCCAGGACGTATTGATCCTGTCCGAAACCGACATCCTGGCTATCGTAGAAGCGTAAGCTGGTTGGCGTAGAAGCCTAAGTTTGCCGATTGGCACTTTACCTCTAACTCTCGATTTTAAGGATTGAACGAAATGGCTGCAAAAGACGTACTGTTTGGTAACGATGCTCGTGTGAAGATGCTGGAAGGCGTTAACGTACTGGCCAATGCCGTTAAAGTTACCCTGGGCCCGAAAGGCCGTAACGTGGTGCTGGATAAGTCCTATGGCGCCCCGCTGATCACCAAAGACGGCGTGACCGTTGCCAAAGAGATCGAACTGGAAGACAAGTTCCAGAACATGGGCGCCCAGATGGTCAAGGAAGTTGCTTCCCAGGCCAACGACGCTGCCGGTGACGGTACCACCACCGCCACTGTACTGGCACAAGCCATCGTCACCGAAGGTCTGAAGGCTGTTGCCGCCGGCATGAACCCGATGGACCTGAAGCGCGGCATCGACAAGGCGGTCATCGCTGCGGTCGAAGAGCTGAAGGCGCTGTCCGTTCCTTGTGCTGACACCAAGGCTGTGGCCCAAGTCGGTACCATCTCCGCCAACTCCGATGCCACCGTGGGTAACCTCATCGCCGAAGCGATGGAAAAGGTCGGTCGTGACGGCGTCATCACCGTAGAAGACGGCACCGGTCTGCACGACGAGCTGGATCTGGTCGAAGGTATGCAGTTTGACCGTGGCTACCTGTCTCCCTACTTCATCAACAAGCCGGAAACTGGCGCTGTTGAACTGGAAGATCCGTTCATCCTGCTGGTGGACAAGAAGATCTCCAACATCCGTGAAATCCTGCCGGTGCTCGAAGGCGTCGCCAAGGCTGGCAAGCCGCTGGTACTGGTCGCTGAAGACGTCGAAGGCGAAGCCCTGGCGACTCTGGTGGTCAACACCATGCGCGGCATCGTCAAGGTGGCTGCGGTCAAGGCTCCTGGCTTTGGTGATCGTCGCAAGGCCATGCTGCAAGACATCGCCATCCTGACTGCCGGTACCGTCATCTCTGAAGAGATCGGTATGGAGCTGGAAAAGGCCACTCTGGAAGATCTGGGCCGTGCCAAGCGCGTCGTGATCACCAAGGACAACACCACCATCATCGATGGCGCCGGTGAAGTCTCGGCTATCGAGTCCCGCGTTGCGCAAATCCGTCAACAGATCGAAGACTCAACTTCCGATTACGACAAAGAGAAGCTGCAAGAGCGCGTAGCCAAGCTGGCTGGCGGCGTTGCGGTGATCAAGGTTGGCGCTGCCACCGAAGTCGCGATGAAAGAGAAGAAGGCCCGTGTCGACGACGCCCTGCACGCCACTCGTGCTGCGGTCGAAGAAGGCGTGGTTGCTGGTGGTGGTGTCGCCCTGGTGCGTGTCGCTGCCAAGCTGGTCGATCTGAAGGGTGATAACGAAGATCAGACCGTCGGTATCCGTGTTGCCCTGCGCTCCATGGAAGCGCCGCTGCGTCAGATCGTGGCTAACGCCGGTGAAGAGCCGTCTGTGGTCGCGAACCGCGTCCGTGAAGGCGAAGGTAACTTCGGTTACAACGCGGCCACCGAAGAATACGGTGACATGCTGGAGATGGGTATCCTGGATCCGACCAAGGTCACCCGCTCTGCCCTGCAGTTCGCCGCTTCCGTGGCTGGCCTGATGATCACCACCGAGTGCATGGTCACCGACCTGCCGAAGAAAGATGCCCCAGCAGCCCCGGATATGGGCGGCATGGGTGGCATGGGCGGCATGATGTAATCTGCTAGCTCACGCTAAGATGTTGAAAAAAGGCCGGTTTTTAACCGGCCTTTTTTTATTTCTGATTTGGGCAATCGGCCTCGGACTGTTCCCCTTGGCGGTCATCCTGACCGCGCACCGGCTACATCCGCCCCGACCACCGGCCTGGCAGACGGCTTCGGGTTTTGGCTAATACGCCATGAGGTATGGCGTCATATGGCCAACTGTAGGAGCAAGCGAAGCTCGCGATGCTTTTGCTCATTGATTTGTCCGTTTCCGCCCTGTCGGCTTGGGCGATATGCCAACCTGCCGTTGGCGGGAGCGGGTTAAGGACCGAAGCCGCGGTCCTTAACAATCCTGCGGCTGGGTGTATGCCGACTGCCGGGAAGGCCCCGGGCTGCGGAATGTCTTTCACCGGCCGGGAGCCACACGCCATCCCTGGCGTGACGCTCCCTCTTGCGGTCATCCTGACCGCGCACCGGCTACAGCCACCCCTTCACCCGGCCCGGCAGACGGCTTGGAGTTTGGGTGATGAATGGGAAGTGCTGCGCCAATACGGTAGCCACACTGGGATGGCTTTTCTCCTCCCCTTTTTTCCAAGGGGGAGGCTGGGAGGGGGTGACTGAATAACCATATTTCACTGAATCAACGAGGAGGAATGGATGAAAGCCATCAAGTTCGGCGTGATCTGGAGTGGGATCGGGATAGTACTGGCTTTGTTCTGCGGGGATAGTGTTGCCTCTTCCCGGTGCGTGGAGCTGTCAGGGTGTGCGCGTAAGTTCTGCGAAATAGAGCGGCAGCTTGAACAGGCGCAGAGAGCCAATCAGCAACAGAAAGTCGATGGCTTACAGGCAGCGCTGGAGAATGCCAAAGCCCACTGCAGGGATCCGCAACTACGGCAGGCGTTACTGGATGACATTGCAGAAACCCGAGCCGAGATAGCGGAATACCGGCAGGCGTTGCAGCACGCCGAGCAGGGGGGTGATGAGACCAAGATCATCAAGTATCGCGACAAGCTAGAGGCTAAACAGCAGGAGCTGGAATCCTTGTTGCAACAGCGGGCGACAGGGGAATAAGCCAGAGGGGATTGGCTTTCGCTGAACAGGGGCATGATCCAATGTCGATTGGATTCATGGTCGGATCTGGGTTCGGTTTGATCCGGTTCCGCCCTGTCGGCTTGGGCGATTTGCCAACCTGCTGTTGGCGGGGGCGAGCCAAGGGGGAAAAGCCTCGCTACGCCATCCATGGCTTCGCAGTCCGCTCGGGCTGTCCCTGCCCTCGCGCCAAATCGGGGCCGGGATAATCAATCCCGTCCAAACCCCGATTTGGCCCTTAACAATCCTGCGGCTGGGTGTATGCCGACTGCCGGGACAGCCCCGGGCTGCGGGTCGTCTTCCACCGGCCGGGAGCCACACGCCATCCCTGGCGTGAAGCTCCCTCTTGCGGTCATCCTGACCACGCACCGGTTACATTCGCCCCTTCACCCGGCCCGGCAGACGGCTTTGGGGTATCGTTGTAATTGCAACGAGCAAGAGCTGGTTGCGCGCGATGCTCGGCAGACGGCAAAAAATGGGTCGATGCCAAATGGGGCCTTGACGTATCATGCTGTTTCTTCAATCAAGGATGAGCTGCGACGTGCGGGAGTCGAAATGGGAAAGTTAGTGTTGGTGCTGATACTGGCGGCGGCTGGATATTACTGGTATGCCGATCGACAGGATCAGTCGGAGATAGTGGCAATCGAGAATCCCATCTATGCGGAGGCCCGCATTGATGTGACTGTGTCAGGGCGCGAGCTCAATATGGTGCTGCTCGGCAAGATGGTGGATGAAGAGGATTGCTCCGCACGGGGCGAGCGCTTCTGGCGCGATACGCTGGAGGAGTGCACCGAGTGCCAATTTGTGCGCTATGAGTGCAAGCCGGAGCTTGACGAGAATTATCAAGCCCTGTTTGCCAATCAGCTGACACGTACCTCCTATGTGCGGCTTGAACGCGGCAACGGCTATGAGCGCGATGGACGCATGCTGGTCTGGGGCTTGAACAAGTACGAGGCCGATACGGTATGCAACCTGCTCAAAGAGCGGATGAAAACCCACTATAGCGGCCAAGTCATCTGTGTCGATGGCGACCCCAACGCCTAGTGCCTGCGGGTGGCGCTATTCGGGTTGATGGCAGACAGCTTCGACGTTGTTGCCATCCGGGTCGAAGGCGAAGGCGCCGTAATAGTGTTCGTGGTAGTGGGGGCGCAGCCCCGGCTGGCCGTTGTCTTGCCCGCCCTGGGCCAGGGCCGCGGCATGGAAGGCATCCACAGCGGCGCGGTTTTGGGCACTAAAGGCGATATGCCGTGGCGTCGCCGCGCTGCGGGTCTCGATGACCCAGAAGGTGAAGTGCCCCTCCGGACCAAAGGCGCACATCCGCTGGGTCGGGAACTCAGCATTCCATTCGGCCACCATCTCGATCTGCTCCGTCACGCCCAGTGGAGCGAATACGGCACGATAGAAGTCGCGGGTCGCCAGATAGTCGCTGGCATAGGTACTGAGATGATCAATCATGGTCGGGGTCCTAGTGGTATTGAACGGTTATACCGTGTGACGATTTTCGCCCTTGACGGTCGAGGTCGACACCCGGATCTGGATTCGGTTTGCTCCGGTTCCGCCTGGCAGACATTGGCGATCTGTCCACCTGCCGTTGGCGGGGGCGGGTTAAGGACCGAAGCCGCGGTCCTTAACAATCCTGCGGCTGGTTGTATGCCGACCGCCGGGAAGGCCCCGGGCTACGGGTCGTCTTTCACCGGCCGGGAGCCACACGCCATCCCTGGCGTGAAGCTCCCTCTTGCGGTCATCCTGACCGCGCACCGGTTACAGCCACCCCGACCACCGGCCCGGCAGACGGCTTGGAGTTTGGGTGAAGAGGGCATGTTCCCATGCCGATTGGATTCATGGCCGGAGTTCGGTTCGGTTTGATCCGGTTCCGCCTGGCAGACATTGGCGCTCTGTCCACCTGCGGCGGACGGCGGCGGGCCAAGGGGGAAAAGGCCTCCCCCTTGGCAATCCCGGGCCCGGGTGTATGCCGACTGCCGGGAAAGCCCCGGGCTTCGGGTCGTCTTCCACCGGCCGGGAGCCACACGCCATCCCTGGCGTGAAGCTCCCTTTTGCGGTCATCCTGACCGCGCACCGACTACAGCCGCCCCTCCGCCCGGCCCGGCAGACGGCTTCGGGTTTGGGAGTCATTGCAACGAGCAAGAGCTGGTTGCGTTCGATGCTTGGCAGACGGCTTCGGGTTTGGGCGATGAAGGGCAGCGATGTTTGCGGTGCGCCCTGTCGTTGCGAATCAGTGCAGGGGCTGAAAAAGAATAACCACTAACTTTTTCAGGCAGAATGCCAGGAGTGCAAAGGCAGCGGAAAACCAGACTAGAGTTGTGAGCCAATAGGTTATTGCATGCTCTGATTTTTTAACCATGGTTGGGCCAGACTTGGTGATGGCTAATGTCTCACCCGATATTAAACCACTCAAATTCAGGCTGATGATAAAACCTGCCAACGCAATAAAACCAACCAGAGATAATGCCAAGGTGAGCCGTGCCTTGTATTGAAATCCAAGAATGCACAGCATGGAAATAAGCAGCGCTGGAATTCCAATCCAAAAGAAAAACCACATCAGCATATCGGAGATGGGTTGAATCAATGCCAACATAATAGTCCTTGATCCTTATTTTCCTATTTCTTGATTTTCAATGAATGCCATAACCAATGGTTTTAATCTGGTGACGCTTTGCTACTGGCTCTGCTTTTTTCCCGAGCTTATACCGCACCTCTGTTTCGTTGCAATTGCAGCGAGCAAGAGCTGGTTGCACTCGCTGCTCGGCAGGCGGCTTCGGGTGATGGATTTATCGTGAAGAGCAAAGCGCTCGTCGGAGTGATAAAGGAAGCGTCATCGCATGCATGGGTTGGGCTTTATCAGACCAAATTCAGCGGTCTTGGGTCTGCTGGCCTACAGCATGGTTTGAATAAATTGCCGGAGGCGGGATTCATAGCCGGGTGGGTCATAGCGATAAATATCCTGATGGATGGCGCCTTCGACAATCCATAACTGTTTCGGGCTATGAATGGTCTGGTACATGCGTCGGGTTTCGCTGACCTTGGTGCTCAGATCCTGGGATCCGCCGATGACCAGCACCGGGATCTGCAGTGATTTTAGCGATTCGATGGGTCTTAATTTTTCAATCGGTACGCCAATGCGCAGTGGAATTTGTGCGTAGAGCAGGGGAGCCAGCAGGCTTGCTACCGGGCCTAATCGGGCTTCGATCCGATCCGCGACTGCCTCTTCAATGGTGGGGAATACCGATTCCAGCACCAGGGCATCGGCCTCGGCAGCGGTTTTACCGAGTAGGGTGGCGGCACCGCCTAACGAGACACCAATGGCGATGACTTGATGGCAACGGCCTTGTTGATCAAATCCAAAGTCGGATACTCGCTCCCCAACCCGCCGGGCGGGCTTAGTTGACGGCCTGCCGAATGGGC
>NZ_BAAGVN010000121.1:0-12212 GCF_054780855.1 Pseudaeromonas pectinilytica | reverse complement strand
ATGGTGGTGACAGTGTGTAGCCATGGTGGTGACAGTGTGTAGCCATGGTGGTGACAGTGTGTAGCCATGGTGGTGACAGTGTGGCACTGCGCCCCGTGTTACCACATTCAACTTACAGCGAACGCAGTCAAAGGCAATCGGGATGCTTCCACAGCACCTAAATGGTAGACTTCAAACGATTTAATACGACTTTGAATCGCATAATCCGAGCGCCAACGACATGAGCAAAGAACCGTGGGTTACCGCCGAGCACGTCGCCCAGCACTTGGGCGTGGCCAAGGACACCGTGTACCGCTGGCGCGAGCGCAAGGGTCTGCCCGCGCACCGCGTAGGGCGGCTGTGGAAGTTCCAGCTCTCGGAAGTGGATGAGTGGGTACGAGCTGGAGGTGCCGATGAAGAATCGGGCGATGGGAGCGAACAAAAATAAATCCAGCAGGGGAAGGTGACGCGTGAGCTTGGAAGGGCAACTCCTTGACCAAAAGTCCTTGCGGGCCGTGACTGGCAAGACGGCGGACTGGAACGAAATTGCTAAGGATTGCATTGCCTTTGCCAATGCAACCGGTGGCCGCCTACTGCTGGGGATCGAGGATGGCCAGAGCGAGCCTCCCGCCGATCAGCGTGTCCCTCCAGACCTGCCAGACACACTGCGTCGCAAGCTGGCAGAGCGCACGGTCAACGTGACGGTGCTGCCGGATGTCACCATCGCCCCGAATGGCGGCCAATACATCGAATTGCTCATTCCGCGCGCCATGGCCGTTGCATCTACCACGGACGGCCGCTACTTCCTGCGCGTAGCCGACCAAAGCAAGCCCGTGACGGGTGATGACGTGATGCGCCTCGCCAGCGAGCGTTCCGCATTGCCATGGGAAACGCAAACCACCTTGCATGTTCCACGTACCGAAATTGATCCTGCCAAACGCGACAAGCTGCTCGAAGCCTTGCGCGCATCGGATCGCGCCAAGCCGTCCGTGAAAGAGAAGTCTGACGATGAGTTGCTCGATCACTATCAGCTCGCACAAGGGCCGAACCTCACCAATCTGGGCGTGCTCAGTCTCGGTCGCCATCATCATCGCGCTCAACTGACCACCGCTCCGGTCATCCAGTTCATCAAGTACGACGAGCACGGGCAGAAGGTCAACAAGCTGGTTTGGGACGACCACACGCAAAGCCCGATGGAGTTGATCGAAGCGGTCTGGCAGGAGGTGCCAGACTTCCGCGAGCGCTACGAGCTGCCCGATGGCCTGTACCGTCAGAACGTGCCCGCTTTCGATGAAATCGTGGTGCGCGAGTTATTGGTCAACGCATTGGTACATCGTCCCTACACCCAGCGCGGTGACATCTTCTTGAACCTGCATCCAGACCGGCTGGAAGTGGTCAACCCTGGACCGCTACCGCTGGGCGTCTCGCCGCAGAACGTGCTCCACACTACGGTACGCCGTAACGAACACCTGGCACGACTGTTCCATGACTTGAAACTGATGGAGCGGGAAGGCAGCGGCTTCGACAAGATCTTCGAGGTACTGCTCTCACAGGGCCGCCCGGCTCCCGAGTTGATCGAGACCCACGATCGTGTGCAGGTGACAGTGCGCCGCCGCATTCTCAAGCCTGAGGTCATCGACTTCATTGCGAAAGCAGATCAGACCTACCAGCTCACGCAGCGCGAGAGGATCGCGTTGGGCCTATTGGCGCAGCACGATGCCCTGACGGCACGCGAGCTGGTAACGTCGCTTGAGCTGCCGTCGGTTGAAGCATTGCAACCTTGGCTAAAGCGCCTACTGGACTGGCAGTTGGTGCAAAGCGCCGGGCGTACCCAGGCAACACGCTATTTTGTTGACCCCAGCTTGCTGCGCAGCCTCCAGTTCACCGGCGAGACCACACTCAAGCGCATTGAGCCACACCGCTTGGCCGCGCTGGTACTGGAAGACCTGCAGCGCTAC
The DNA here is from genome assembly GCF_054780855.1 of Pseudaeromonas pectinilytica. NCBI lineage: Bacteria > Pseudomonadati > Pseudomonadota > Gammaproteobacteria > Aeromonadales > Aeromonadaceae > Pseudaeromonas > Pseudaeromonas pectinilytica. Next base: position 10,275 of record NZ_BAAGVN010000121.1, on the reverse strand, counting down.
CCCAGGTCGGCCATCAGCGACATCCATCAGCGCGTCGGCGGCGAAATCCATCCCAAGCAAGTCAAGCGCGCGCTGGAAGAGCTGATCGAGCGCGGGGAAGTCCGCTTTGAGGGTAACAAGCGCTGGCGGCGCTACTGGGCGCTGGCATGAGCAGCCTATCGGACAACCTGCGCACTATCGTCGATAGGTGGGCGATAGAAGTCGGGCGATATGTTGGTGACCGCCTGAAGAATCGAGGATTTCTATCGACCCAAGGCGAAGAAGGCCGGGAGATAGAACGCGGCCCTCTTGCCGTAACAACCCATTTACTCCTGCTCAAGCATCGCGCCTGAGCCGGACCCAACGAATCAAAACTGGACTTTTAAGATGACAAGTAACGAACAACGCGCTGCCCTACAGCGCCAGATCTGGGCCATCGCCAATGACGTCCGCGGTGCCGTCGATGGTTGGGACTTCAAGCAATACGTACTGGGCACCCTGTTTTATCGCTTTATCAGCGAAAACTTTGCTAGCTACATAGAAGCAGGTGATGACAGCATCAACTACGCAGCACTGCCGGATAGTGTGATCACGCCAGAAATCAAAGAGGACGCAATCAAGACCAAGGGCTACTTTATCCGACCCAGCGATCTCTTCGTAAATGTGGCAAAAAATGCCAATAGCAACGATAGCCTGAATACCGATCTCGCTCACATCTTTGCCGACATTGAAGCGTCGGCCAGCGGCTATCCGTCAGAGCGAGACATCAAAGGGCTGTTTGCCGACTTCGATACTACCAGTAACCGCTTGGGTAACACGGTAAAAGACAAAAACACCCGTCTGGCGGCAGTGCTTAAAGGGGTCGCAGAGTTGGATTTCGGCGACTTTGCAGATAATCAAATTGATCTCTTCGGCGATGCCTACGAGTTCCTTATCTCTAACTATGCCGCCAACGCCGGCAAATCCGGCGGCGAGTTCTTCACGCCGCAGCATGTCTCCAAGCTGATCGCCCAGCTGGCTATGCACAAGCAAACCAGCGTCAACAAGATTTACGACCCCGCCTGCGGTTCGGGCTCGCTGCTGTTGCAAGCCAAAAAGCATTTCGACCAGCACCTGATCGAAGACGGCTTCTTCGGGCAAGAAATCAACCACACCACCTACAACCTGGCGCGGATGAACATGTTCTTGCACAACATCAACTACGACAAGTTCAACATCCAGCTCGGCAACACCCTGATCGACCCGCACTTCGGCGACGACAAACCGTTTGATGCCATCGTCTCTAACCCGCCGTATTCGGTGAAGTGGATTGGCTCGGATGACCCGACCTTGATCAACGACGACCGCTTTGCCCCGGCTGGTGTGCTCGCGCCCAAGTCCAAGGCCGACTTTGCCTTTGTGCTGCATGCCTTGAGCTACCTTTCCAGCAAAGGCCGCGCGGCGATTGTCTGCTTCCCCGGTATCTTTTATCGCGGCGGCGCCGAGCAGAAAATCCGCCAGTATCTGGTGGATAACAACTACGTCGAAACCGTGATTTCCCTTGCCCCCAACCTGTTCTTTGGCACCACCATCGCCGTGAACATTCTGGTGCTGGCGAAAAACAAGAAAGACACGACTACTCAGTTCATCGACGCCAGCGGGCTATTCAAGAAAGAAACCAATAACAACGTCCTGCTGGATACGCATATCGAGCAAATCATGGCCGTGTTCGACAGCAAGGAAAACGTCGATCACTTTGCCAAGTCGGTACCGTTTGAGCAGGTAGCAGCCAACGACTACAACCTGTCGGTTAGCAGCTATGTGGAAGCCAAGGACAACCGCGAAGTGGTGGACATCGCCCGGCTCAACGCTGAGCTGAAAACCACCGTGGCCAGGATCGACCGGCTACGCAAAGACATAGACGCCATCGTGGCGGAGATTGAAGGCACGGGGGCAAACGCATGAGCGACACGCCACCCACACTGCTGCCCGCGCCCGCAGGCTACGCCGACTGGCTCAGGGAGTTAAAAGCCAGAATCCACAGCGCCCAGCAGCGGGCCACGCTGGCCGTCAATCGCGAACTGGTGCTGCTGTACTGGCAAATGGGCCACGATATTTTGGCCCGGCAACAGGAACAAGGTTGGGGCGCAAAGGTGATTGAACGGCTGGCGCACGATTTGCGCACCGCCTTCCCCGACATGAAAGGTTTTTCGCCGCGCAACCTCAAGTACATGCGTGCTTTCGCCGAGGCTTGGCCCGATACCGAATTTGTGCAAGCGGTGCTTGCACAATTGCCGTGGTATCACCAATTGGCGCTGCTGGACAAGTTGTCCAGCCCCGAAGCGCGCCGCTGGTACGCCGCAAAGGCCATTGAGCACAACTGGTCGCGCAATGTGTTGGTGATGCAAATCGAAACCCGCTTGCAAGAGCGCAGCGGCTCAGCTGTCACCAACTTCGATGCCAGTTTGCCCAAGCCACAGTCCGATCTGGCGCGCGAATCAATCAAAGACCCCTACCGCTTCGACTTTCTGGGCCTGACCGACGAAGCGCAAGAACACGAGGTTGAGCATGCTTTGGTCAAACACATCACCGAATTTCTGCTGGAATTGGGCGCGGGCTTTGCCTTCGTTGGTCGGCAGGTGTTGCTGGATGTGGGCGGTGACGAATTTTTCATCGACCTGCTTTTTTACCACCTGAAATTGCGCTGCTATGTGGTGGTTGAACTCAAGGGTGGCAAGTTCAAACCCGAGCATTTGGGCCAGTTGGGTTTTTACATGACCGCCGTGGACAAGCAGGTGAAGCACGAACTGGACAACCCCACCATCGGCCTGTTGCTGTGCAAGAGCAAAAACAAGGTGGTGGCCGAATACGCGCTGGGCGACAAAACCCAGCCCATGGGCATTGCCGAATACAAACTGATCCAATCGCTGCCCGACCCCCTCAAAACCAGCTTGCCCAGCATTGAACAAATCGAACGCGAACTGCAAGGAGGCAACGCATGAGCGACATGAATTTTTTGGAAAAGCTGTTGGATGGCGTTGACGTTGAGTGGAAGGCGCTAGGGGCCCTTGAAGACGCTGGCGTACTAAAGTTAGGGCGTGGCAATGTAATTTCGAAGAATGATTTGTCGAGTTTTTCTGGCGATTACCCGGTTTATTCGTCTTCCGCATCGGGCAGCGGCATATTCGGTCGCTATGGAAAATTCATGTTTGAGGATGAGCGAATAACTTGGTCAATCGATGGTGGAGGACGATTTTTTCATCGCCAAGCGCATAGATACTCTGTAACGAATGTGTGTGGCTGGCTAAGGGTAAACGATACGACCCTCTTGAACACCCGTTTTCTTTTTCATGTTCTGTCTGGAGCATGGGAAACGAAAGTCTTTGACTACATAAAGAAGGCGCATCCATCTGTAATTCGTGACGAATACTTAGTTCCCATCCTCTCTATTGAAATCCAGGCCGAAATCGTCCGCATTCTGGATGCCTTCACCGAGCTTACCGCCGAGCTTACTGCCGAGCTTACTGCCCGCAAAAAACAATACAACTACTACCGCGACAAGTTATTGAGTTTTGAAGATGGGGAGGTGGAGTGGAAATCTCTGAGCGAAATTGCATACTTTCATAATGCAAAACCGCACGAGAAGCTCGTCTCGCCGGATGGTGATGTGGCACTTCTAACTGCGGGTTTCATTTCAACAGACGGCAGGTCGGCACGATATGTAAAGACGGATGACGTGTTGACTCCAGCACTGAAGAATGATGTCGCGATGGTCATGAGCGACCTCCCAAACGGAAGGGCACTAGCTAAGACATTTTTCATCGAAGAAAACGGACGCTATGCAGCTAATCAGCGAGTCTGCCTATTGAGGGTAAAGGAACCAACGCAATTGGCGCCAAAGTTTCTTCACTATGTGATGAATCGAAATAGGCAACTCCTCTCCTATGACAGTGGGGTCGACCAAACACATCTGAAGAAAGATTGGATTCTGGGCGTCACAGTTCCGGTACCGCCCTTGGCTGAGCAAAACAGAATCGTCGCCATCCTCGACAAATTCGACGCGCTAACCAACTCCATCACGGAAGGCCTTCCCCGCGAAATCGAACTGCGCCAGAAGCAATACGAGTATTTCCGCGATCTACTGCTGAGTTTCCCTAAACCTGAAGAGGCGGCAGCTTAATATGGGTAAGGAACTAAAGGACATAGCTAAAGACTTAAAGAGCAAGAATAAAAAGGTACAGCTGATCTATGCCTTTAATGGCACAGGGAAAACTCGATTGTCACGAGCATTTAAGGAGGAAATTGTTCCTTCTAAAGAAGACGATGGTACTGACGGAGACGCTGGGCAATCGCGTGAAAAGTTCCTGTATTACAACGCCTTTACAGAAGACTTGTTTTACTGGGACAACGATTTAAAAGAAGATTCGAACCCAAAGTTAAAAATACAACCAAATACTTTTACGGGTTGGTTGATAGACTTGTTAAAAGAGTTAGGTGAAGACGGTAACATCGTTACAAACTTTCAACGTTATACGGGTAGCAAAGCCACCCCAATTTTTAATGAAAAATACAAAGCTAAAATTGATGAAAAAGAAGTAACGGTTCCTGCATTTTCTGAGGTCACTTTTCAAGTAGTCGCGAATGAACCAGTTGACTATGAGGCTGCTGTTGCTGCGTCTGATGGTGTCGAAAATGTCGTTCATGGTAAATACGAAGTAATAAAAATTTCAAAAGGTGAGGAAAGCAACTTTGTTTGGAGTGTTATGTATACCCTTTTACAACAAGTTATTTCCACCCTTAATGAACAAGATACTACCAATAGAATTACTCGTAAGTTTGATGCCTTAGAATACGTATTTATTGATGATCCAGTGAGTTCATTGGATGATACCCACCTTATTGAACTGGCCGTTGATTTAGCTGACTTAATCAAAAGAAGCTATTACTTTGAAGGCCGCGGTCTCAGATTCGTCATCACTACTCATAGCCCATTGTTTTATAATGTTTTACACAATGAGTTAAATAACGACCTTAAAAACCCAGCAGAAGGTAAAAGCCCAACGTGGTTGTATAAACGCGATCAATCAGAAAAGCATCGGCTTGTTAAAAATATTGACGAAACTTTCGAACTGTTCAGTTCGAATGATCACCCCTTTTCGTATCATCTATTCTTATTATCTGAAATTCGTGAAGCTATTAAAAATAAACAAGTCAGAAAGTATCACTTTTCATTCATGAGAAATATTTTAGAAAAAACCGCTACTTTCCTTGGGTATCCGCGCTGGGAAGATCTTTTGATAAAAACCGCTGATGGCTCACCTGATCCATTTTCAAACAGAATTCTTAACTTGGCCAGCCACTCTGCACATGCTGGGGAAGAAATTACAGATATTGAAGAAAAAGATAAGGAAAATCTTGAAGCTTTAGTCAATCACTTGTTTAGAACATATGGCTTCAAGAAGCAGGAGTTACAATGACCAGCTATAAAAGTATTGCAGAATCGAATAACTTTATTGTTTTAGATAAATACACACGCCAAGACCAAATTGCTGAGGGCTACCAGAGCGAAGGTGATTTAGAGCGTGAACTGATCCAAGACTTAGTTAATCAGGGCTATGAATATTTACCTGCGCTAACCACGCCCGATGCCATGCTGGCGAATGTGCGGGTGCAATTGCAGGCGCTGAACAGCGTGCAGTTTGCCGAAGGCGAGTGGGCGCGTTTTGTTGAGACCTGGTTGGACAAACCCAGCGACAGCATCGTCGACAAGACGCGCAAAATTCATGATGACTACATCCATGACTTCGTGTTTGACGATGGCCGCATCCAGAACATCTACCTGCTGGACAAGAAGAACATCGCCCGCAATAAAGTGCAGGTGATCAAGCAGTTTGAACAGACGGGCAGCCACGCCAACCGCTATGACGTGACGATTCTGGTCAATGGCCTGCCACTGGTACAAGTAGAGCTGAAGAAGCGCGGCGTGGCCATCCGCGAGGCTTTCAACCAGGTGCATCGCTACAGCAAGGAGAGCTTCAACAGCGAGAATTCCTTGTTCAAGTATTTGCAGCTGTTTGTGATCTCCAACGGCACCGACAGCCGCTACTTCGCCAACACCACGCAGCGCAACAAGAACAGCTTCGACTTCACCATGAACTGGGCGAAGGCGGACAACACGCTGATCAAGGACCTGAAGGACTTCACGGCCACCTTCTTCCAGAAACACACCCTGCTTAATGTGTTGCTGCATTACTCGGTGTTCGACGTGAGCGATACACTGCTGGTGATGCGCCCTTATCAAATCGCAGCCACCGAGCGCATTCTGTGGAAGATCAAGAGCGCCTATCAGGCCAAGAGCTGGAGCAGTCTTGAGGGCGGTGGCTTTATCTGGCACACCACCGGTTCCGGCAAGACGCTGACCAGCTTCAAGGCGGCGCGTTTGGCGACGGAGCTGGATTTCATCGACAAGGTGTTCTTCGTGGTGGACCGCAAGGATCTGGACTACCAGACCATGCGGGAATACCAGCGATTTTCTCCCGACAGCGTGAATGGCTCTGATAGTACGGCTGGCCTCAAGCGCAATCTGGAGAAGGACGACAACAAGATCGTCGTCACCACCATCCAGAAGCTCAATAACCTGATGAAGAGTGAAGGTGATTTGCCCATCTACGGCAAACAGGTCGTGTTCATCTTCGATGAATGTCACCGCAGCCAGTTCGGTGAAGCGCAGAAGAACCTGCAGAAGAAGTTCAAGAGGTTCTATCAGTTTGGCTTTACCGGCACCCCAATCTTCCCGGAGAACGCGCTGGGTGCGGAAACCACCGCCAGCGTATTCGGCCGCGAGTTGCATTCCTACGTGATCACCGACGCGATTCGCGATGAGAAAGTGCTGAAGTTCAAGGTGGATTACAACGATGTTCGCCCGCAGTTCAAGGCCATCGAGACTGAGAAGGACGAAAAGAAGCTGAGTGCGGCAGAGAACAAGCAAGCCCTGCTGCATCCTGACCGCATCCGCGAAATTACCCAGTACATCCTGACCAACTTCCGGCAGAAAACCCACCGCCTGCACGCGGGCAACAAGGGCTTCAACGCTATGTTTGCCGTGAGCAGCGTCGATGCCGCCAAGCTGTATTACGAGTCGTTCAAGACCTTGCAGAAGGATAGCGACAAGCCTTTGCGCGTGGCGACCATCTTCTCCTTCGCCGCCAATGAGGAGCAGGATGCTATCGGCGATATTCAGGATGAAAGCTTTGATGTATCCGCAATGAACAGCAGCGCCAAGGAGTTTTTGAGCGCAGCCATTGCGGATTACAACGCACTGTTCAAAACCAACTTCAGCGTGGATAGCAACGGCTTCCAGAACTACTACCGAGACCTGGCCAAGCAGGTGAAGGCCAAGGAGATCGACCTGCTCATCGTGGTGGGTATGTTCCTGACCGGCTTCGATGCGCCCTCGCTCAACACGTTGTTTGTCGACAAGAATCTGCGCTTCCACGGACTGATGCAGGCCTATTCGCGTACTAACCGCATCTTTGACGCCACCAAGACCTTCGGCAATATCGTCACTTTCCGCGACCTGGAACAGGCGACCATCGACGCCATCACCTTGTTCGGTGATAAGAACACCAAGAACGTGGTGCTGGAGAAGAGCTACCAGGAGTACATGGAAGGCTTCACCGATGCGGCCACCGGTGAGGCGCGACGTGGTTTTGTCGCCGTGGTGAACGAGCTGAAAACCCGCTTTCCCGATCCATCGGCCATTGAAAAGGAAGCTGACAAAAAAGCCTTCGCCAAGCTGTTCGGCGAATACCTACGCGTCGAGAACGTGCTGCAGAACTATGACGAATTTGCCAGCTTGAAGGAGTTGCAAAGCGTCGATCTGGCCGACCCTGCCGCAGTTGAGACATTCAAGGCCAAGCACTACCTGAGTGATGAAGATCTGACCACGCTGCAAGCCATCACGCTCCCGCCCGAGCGGAAGGTTCAGGACTATCGCTCGACCTACAACGACGTGCGCGACTGGCTACGCCGTGAGAAGGCTGGGGCCGAGAAAGAGAAGTCCACCATTGACTGGGATGACGTGGTCTTTGAGGTGGACCTATTGAAGTCTCAGGAAATCAACCTGGACTACATCCTGGAACTGATCTTCGAGCACAACAAGAAGACCAAGAGCAAGTCTGAACTGGTGGATGAAGTGCGGCGTGTGATTCGTGCCAGCCTGGGCAACCGCGCGAAAGAAAGTCTGGTGGTGGACTTCATCAACCAGACCGATTTGGACCAGATCGGCGACAAGGCCAGCGTAATTGAGGCCTTCTTCACTTTCGCTCAAGCGGAACAGCAGCGAGAGGCTGCAGAGCTGATTAGCGACGAGGGCCTGAACGCAGAAGCCGCCAAGCGCTATATCACCAACTCACTGAAGCGCGAGTTCGCCACCGAGAATGGCACGGAGCTCAATGCGGTTCTGCCTAAGATGAGCCCATTGAACCCGCAATTCCTGACCAAGAAGCAGACTGTCTTCCAGAAGATCGCTGCCTTTGTTGAGAAGTTCAAGGGTGTAGGCGGGCAACTTTGACTGCTCCTCCCCCTGAAGGAAGAGGATTCTGGATCAAGCCACAGACCGCAGACACAACGGCTCGTGAGAGCCTGGCCCCGAAGAGCCTGCATCCGCAGTGAGGGTGGTATCCAGCAACATGCCGCCAGTCAGACGGTCTACGCCGCGCCGTAATGTCACGGGACGGCGATACTTCACGGTTTCCGGTGGCATCAACCAGTCAGGGATGATGGTTCCACCGTTTTGGTATTTGTTCAGTTGGTTACAGGCACCAACATTGTCCCGAATGCCCACATAGCCGCACTGGCGGCAATGGTAGACTCGGCCTGCGGGTTTATGGCGATGGCCACACGCAGGACAGGTTTGCGAGGTATAGGCTTCGTTCTGCTTGACCAGCTCGATGCCCCGGCGTTTGCCCTTGTAGGCCAGATAGCCATAGAGCTGGCCCAGCGGGTTACCCGAGTTGCCCTGGTTCAGACGGCGTGAACCCTTCTTCTGTTTGCGCTTGTTGCGCGGCATGTCTGTGATGTCACCGACCACCAGGGTTCCGGCTTCACGCGCTTGGCAGAAGTCCAGCATCTGGTTGGCAGCATGGTGCAGCAGGTTGTGAACCTGATTGCGGTAGCGCTGCAACATCCGGGCTTTGGCCACACGCAGTTTGCGGTTTTGCCGCGAGCCCTTTTGGGTTTTCGACAGCGCGGTCTGATAGATGGCCAGCCTGCGGTTCTTGCCCTGCACCAGCGAGCGCAGTCCACGGCCGACAACGCCACTGGATTGAATGCCATCGGTCATGACAGCCAGATGGATGATGCCCATATCGGCGGCGACCACATTCATTCCGGCAGAAACCGGCTCGGCCACGGTTTGACTCAAAGTCAGGCGCCGTTGGACAAGGAAAGCCGGTTACCGTGACGACGAATGGCCGAGGGCTTCCACATGACCACCTGGAATTTTCTCTGGTCGCGCCACGGATAGCGGGCGCTCTTGTCGCCTGCGCTGCGTTTGGTGCGGGTGGAGTCGATATTGGCGATGAACTTTTCGATGAGTGCCTGGATGGTTTGGGAATGCAGACCAAACCGGCCTTTGAAATGTTGTTTGAGCTGGCTTTCGGAGGGCCATGCCCAGTGACGGCGGCGGCAGTATTTGTGCAACCGGACCAGTCGGCGCCAGAGTCGCCCGGCCTCGACCCGCAGCTCGGTCTGTCTGCGAGTCGGCGTACCGATATTGACTTTGATGACCCGGAAATCTTTCACAACTGGCGGCTCTGGGTTATTACGCTGGATATATATACAGCAGTATTGCGCAGGACTGGTTCACAAGCAAGTGCAGCCTTATATCCCCGCCATAAATGACGGGGTTTTACGGCCTGGCTGATAAGCACTCGATTATCAGTACTTTGAAGGCGCACGTAGTGCTCTTCTTCAAATGGTCGGTGATGAAGTGTTGCGCCGAGCTGCCGCTGACGAGGGACTGGTGAAGAAAGCCAAAACCAGGAAGCAGCAATTTTGCTGAGCGAAAACTCTCATCGTCTTTTGAGACTAATACGGCAATACTAATTTCCAGCTTTTAGCATCATTGGCCATGTTGGAGAATTTGGTTTTTTAACACTAATAACTCGTCTGATCTTGGTAGTGATTCAGCGAGTCGACGTTCAAAAGCAAGCGCTTTTTTGCCTTCCTTTAAACGTTGAAACCGACATGCCTCCCTGTAGGAAGCTCAACATCAACACGCAGCTTCCCACCCATTGCTTCCACGTAACGCTTCAT
>NZ_BAAGVN010000120.1:0-9392 GCF_054780855.1 Pseudaeromonas pectinilytica | reverse complement strand
CCTGGAACGTCCCGCTGGAGCCCATTGCAAAAAAAGTGGCGCAATACAACGAAGGCAAGTAGGTCGATTTAGCGGCGCTTACCGATCACGATGCCAGGCCGCAATTGAATACCTGCTTATTTTTACATTCACTGATCTTGTTAAAGAGAAAATTCTCAATTGAATATTTAGTCTAACCGATCACAAATTAAAAATTGTTGATGTGATTCAGTTGAAACGCTGGATGCGTTTTTTTTTCTAAAAAATGATGGAGCGTTGGCATGTTAAAAGATCTATCAATCAGTAAAAAACTGGTGTTGTCGTTTTCTCTCTTTTTTATCCTGTTGCTGTCGCTGGGGGGCATGTCGTTCAGCCTGCTAAGCGGTGCCGAAGAGAAGTTTCATATCACCAGTGCCCAAATCATACCGGAAATGCTCGATAGTGCGGCACTCAAGCAAAACCTGGCGGATGTCCGGCGCTTGGAGCTGCGCTTCATGTTGCTGGGCAATGCGGCCAATCTACCTCAGGAGGAGCAGTTGGTGGCCGAGGTGATGACCCGGGTGCAGCAGAGCCTGGCGGATTATGAGAGTAATTTGCGCACCCCGGAGCAGCGGACGCTGTTCGAGGAGTTGCGCAACAAGTGGCAGGCTTATCTGCCCCTGCACCAGGAGATCATGAGCCTGAAGCGAGAAGGGCAGACCGGGATGGCGTCCCAGAAGGCGGTGGCATCCGTTGCGCTCTACAATGGGCTTACCCCCCTGGTTGGCAAGCTGATGGACCTGAACCAGCAGCAGGCTAGTGCCATGGAGGCCCAGTTTAACCGTGCCAATAAACAGGCCAAGCGCTGGATCGTCGGTTCGCTACTGGCGGCGGCGTTGCTGGTGTTTGGGCTGGCCTACTGGCTCTCCGGCCAGATCAAAAAGCCGCTGGCGCACCTGGTGGAGCAGGCCAATCGGCTCTCCAGAGGCGATTTGAGCGGCACGCTGGATCCGCGCTGCTTTGCTCGCGACGAACTGGGTCAGCTGGCCTCGGCCTTTGGCAGCATGCATACCCATCTGCGGACCCTGGTTGCCGATGTGGCCGCTGCCGTTCACCAATTGGGAACGGCGGCGGAGGAGGTCAATGCCATCGCTACCCAATCCTCTCAGGGGGTTGCCCAGCAGCTCCAAGAGATCGATCAGTTGGCCGCCGCCATCAACGAGTTGCAATCCACGGTGCAGGAGGTGTCGCGCAACTGCAACGAGGCGGCCAACTCGGCCAGTACGGCGGCGGGGGACTCCTCGGCGGGGTTGCATGCCGTGCAGTTGGCCATCAAGGATACCGGTGTGGTGGCGCAGAAGCTGGAGCAGGCCGGGCAGGTGGTGGATCATCTGCAGCAGGATAGCCAGAGCATCGGTGTGGTGCTGGAGGTGATCCGCTCCATCGCCGATCAGACCAACCTGCTGGCGCTCAATGCCGCCATCGAGGCGGCACGGGCCGGTGAGCATGGTCGGGGTTTTGCCGTGGTGGCCGACGAGGTGCGCACCCTGGCCAAGCGAACCCAGGACTCTACCAGCGAGATCAACCGCATCATAGATCTGCTGCAGAGCCGGGCCCGCGAGACGGTGGAGAATATGGATCATAGCCGTCAGTTGATGGACACCACGGTGAACAGTACCTCGGATGTGGGCTCCATGATCCACAAGGTCACCGAATCGGTGGCGCTGATCTCGGACATGAACACCCAGATTGCCACCGCCACCGAGGAGCAGAACTCGGTGACCGAGGATCTGAACCGCAACATAGCGGTGATCCATGAGGCGGCCAACGAGGTGGCCAGTGGCGCCGAGCAGACGGCCTCCGCCTGCCTCTCCCTGAGCCAGTTGGCCGAACAGCTGCAGGGACGGGTTGCCCAGTTCCAGTTGTAAGCGTGGTGTGCTGCATTCAGTTCCTGCCGCCATTCGGCGGCAGGAAATCCAATAAGGTCAAATAGGTACAAAATAATCAAGTAACTTCTCATTAAGTCGTGGCGATGGGCTCCTTTTACCGCTGGTTGATCAGTTCAGCTAGCGGCACAAATGGACCACCATTTATCCTCTCCTGCAGATATTTCCAGAACGACATACCCAACTTTCTGCAGGTATTTTTCAGACTCATAAATGTATCCCGGCAACGTCTCCCTTCCTCGCTGCGGGTGCTTCCGCTCACCTTTCGCTTCTTCACATGACCCCGGATGTCCCGCTCGCTACCATTGGTGTGCAACGGCACCTCCGGCCGCTTCAGCACCAGCAATAATTCGTCCTTGTGTTCGCGTAACCGCTTCAGCAGCCGGTTCAACAGTACATACACTGTCTTCTGTCTGAATATCCGGTCAAACAAGCTCGATAACTGCTTAGCCCTCTTGGTCGAAGGGGCACTCTGGTAGGCTTTTAGCGCCCGATAAAGTATCCATATCCTTTTTCTCACCCGCTCTACCGCTTTTCTTTGCTGCTCGCCCACCGGGTTCAGGTTATGCACCTGTCGTTCCGCATGCACCCAGCACAATCCGTGCTGCAACACGCTAAACTGCGGGGCTCCATCGCTGATCACCGCCAGACGCTGTATCTCTTCCCGCTCCAGCAGGGCCCCCAGCAGCGCGCCTTCGATCACCGTCTGCTGATGCTTGCGCCCGCTTATTGCCAACGACGCCTGCCACTCCTGCCACTGCGTCTCATCCATTGACTCACTGGATTTCAAGGCGACTTTGCCCAACGGCTCCCGGGGCAGCTTCTGTTGCCGCATGTACTGCAGAGCCGACGCGTTGATGACATAGCTGGCATGCTCTCCCTGCAACAGCGTCAGGAAATTCACCCGGCTCTTGCTTTGTGTCGAGCTGAACCAGGCGAAGAACTCGTTGCCTATCTGCGTGACATAGCCATTTTTGCCCTGATGTCGGGCACCACTGTCATCCACCGTTACATGTCCATGCGACAGACCCGCTCGTAGCAGGTCATCTTTCTCGGCATGGAAGCGCTCTTTGTCCTTGCTCAGGAGATTGTCCAGTTGCCCCGATGACAAGCGGACACCCCACTCCCGCAGCTGCTCCAGCAGCAGGGGTTGGGTGACATAGCAGTGATGGTGCTGGTACAAGATATAGCTCAACAGGGTCGGACGGGCGTCTCGTTGAGTAGTGACAGAGCATCACACTCGCCAGCTCGCGCCTTCAGGAGAGACTCATCCCAAGTTTTGGTCGGTACCAGTTTGAACGACAGAGCCGCGCGTTCGGCAATCAGTTGCCGCAAATCATGAGCGATACCGACCTGCTTGCCATCTGGCGTTACTGACTCGAATGGATGCCAATCTGGATCGATACACAACCGGACGGTCGTCGGTACCCCAATAGAAGGCACTGCCTGCGCAGCACTGAACACCCCAAATAAGCCAATCAGTCCCCACAATACCCCGAGTTGCCACCCGCTAGTTTTTCTTATTATTGCCACTCGCCCCCGCTTGCATCCATGCAAGCCCAAGTTACCTTGTTGACGCACCATCAAACACCTCTTGTAACTTGGCAACCGAGTGCAGCATTCAACACCATGATGCTCGTCCAGAATTTTAGGTTCAGCACTATAACAGCACGTAACCAGTGATTGAGTTAGACTGAATCGCTACTGTATTTTTAGACACAATCTTGCTGTCTGGGAACACGCTATTCAATACACCCACTCTTCAAACGCCAGCGGCTGGTTGTTGAGTAAGTTTCGGCGCTCGCGCCAATCGGGTAGCCATGTATCCATCAGCGATTTGAAGCGTTCGTTGTGGTGCCGCTCCAGCAGATGCACCAGCTCATGGACCAGAATGTACTCCAGACAGGCGTGGGGTTTCTTCGCCAGCTCCAGATTGATCCAGATGCGTGATGACTGGGTGTTGCAGCAGCCCCACATGGTCTTCATCTTCTTCACGCCCAATATCGGCATCTCGACGCCGAGGCGCTCACACCAAGGGCCAAACATTGTTTCCAGTTGCTGCTTGAGTTCATCGCGGTAGAAACGGCGCAAGAGCTCCTGCCGGTTTTCAAGGCTGGTTCCGGGCTGCACCAGCAGTTGCAATCGATTGTTGCTCTGCAGACGAACCTGATGTCGTCCCATCTGCTCCACTACATCGAGACGGTATTTACGCCCCCAGAGAAAATGTGACTCGCCAGAGACCATCTCCCGCTCAGGCTGCCTGGGCTGGGCGGCAAAGGCCTGCTGCTGACGGCGGATCCACGGCAGGCGGGAGATCACCGCAGTGCGGATGGCAGTCTCGGTCATCGCTTGCGGTGCTGATACCCGGACAAAGCCATCGGGCGGTAGCACATTGATGTGCAGGTTTTTTATCGCCTTGCGATGCAACTGGAACACCAGCTCACCCACCTGCATCTGCTCGCTCACAGGTACTCCTTCTGGGCCTTGACCAGCTCCATCACCTCGCGCACTTCAACGTCATATCCCGTGATCTCCTCCATGATGGCAAAGGCTACTTCCCGCTCCTTGAAGCGATCCCCATGCCAGTCGGCTTTCTTGGTATAGCGCACAGCGGTATCAATCTTGGCCACCAGCAGTTCATCCTTGCCCAGATTGTCATACAGAGCCCGTCTGGCCGCTGTATTGATACTCTCGGGATAGGCGCTCTGGCTATGGCTCTGCGGATGTTTCACCTGCTTGGCCAGCTCGCGTACCTTCTCCAGATACTCCTGGTAGGAGATGGCCTGCTGGCGGCGCAACTCGATCAGCTCATCGAGCAGAACCGACATCTTCTCGTAGTATTTGGGGTTGACCGGATTCTCATCGACTATGGTTCGGCGCACGTTGTTTTCAATCGCCTCGGCCATCGCCTCCTGATTTTTTCGCATCTCCTTGGGGAGCCCTTCCAGCGCCTCCGGGCCGCGCTGGATAATGAGCTCCAACAGCCCCAGCTCTTCAAAGTCCATCAGCGTCTCGCTGGGGTCCGCATCCACCCACAGATCCAGCATTTGGCGCATACCCGGCTCGAACTGCTTCATATCCACCAGATCACCACTGGCCAGTTTGATCCCGTCACGCATAGAGGCGAAATGTTCGACCTCCTGCTTAATCGACTCCGCCTGCGAGGCGCTGTAACCGGCCTCCTCCAACTCTCCCGCCAAATTGGTAAAGGCACGGATCAGCTTGGCCACAAACTGATACAGGGTCAGACGCAATGCCTCTTTCTCGCTCAGCGTCTCTTCATCAGCGCCCTGCTCACAGCAGAAATAATGCAGATAATCGGGTAGAGACTTGGGCGCCTTCACCGGCTCACACAGGGCGCGGACGGCTTCCAGGGCGTTATCCAGATCCTCTTTGGCCTGGGCCAGTCGATCCTTGAGCAGCCCGGCCACATCCTCCTTGTCATAGCCTGCGAAGGCCTCGGCCGTATAGTCGTTGACCGTCTTCTCCAGCGACTTGAACAGGTCTTTGTAATCGATGATGTAGCCGTACTCCTTGTCGTCACCATCCAGCCGATTCACCCGGCAGATGGCCTGAAACAGGTTGTGATCGGCCATCTTCTTGTCGATGTAGAGGTAGGTAGCAGAGGGGGCATCAAAGCCGGTCAGCAGCTTGTCCACGACGATGAGTAGCCGCATCTGGCCCGGCTCTTTGATAAAACGCTGCTTGACCAGTTTTTCAAACTCTTCGACCCGCTTGGCCGCCTCATTCTCCGGCTGCTCGAAATAGTCGGCCAGCATCTTGCGGTAGATGTTGTACTTGGCCAGCTTCTCCGTCAGCCCTTCGCCCGTCTCCTCGCCCTTGATCTCGCTGGCATTGGGTTGGTAACTGGTGACGATGGCGCACTTGCCAGCAAAACCGGCCTGGCTGAACATCTCGTAACTTTTGCAGGCTTGATAGACGCTGGCGCAGACCAGCATGGCATTGCCACGACCATCGGCCAGCCGGGGCTTGCGCTCGAAGTCGAGCAGAATATCGGCCACTATCTGCTCCAGCCGCGAACGACTGGAGAGCAGCTTCTGCATCGAGGCCCATTTCTGTTTAAGCTGTTGCTTGCCCAGCCGACTCAGCTTGCTGGTTTTCGAATCAAACCACTCATCCACTTTCTTCTGGGATTTGACCCGCTGATCGATGTCCCGCGCCTCGTAGCGCAGATCCAGCACCACGCCGTCACTCACCGCCTCGTTGAACTTGTAGGTGTGAATGTAAGGACCAAATATTTCAATGGATTTTTTCTTGTCCAGCTTCATCAGCGGCGTGCCGGTAAAACCGATAAACAGCGCCTCTGGCAACAGGCTCTTCATCGCCCCATGCAGCTTGCCGGACTGGGTGCGGTGACACTCATCGACAAACACAAACAGCTGGCCCTTGGGGCTGAAGTCCGAGGGCAAGCTGCGACGCATATCAGCAATAAAATCATCCGAGCTGCCTTCATCTTCGTCATCCGACTCGCCTTCTGGCGTACGACCGAACTTATGCACTAGGGAGCAGATCAGCCAGGGATTATGGGCATGCAAACGGGCCACCAGATCAGCCCCGCTCTTGGTGCGCAGGATCTCCTCCTCCACCCCGCTGAATACCTTTTCGATCTGCTCATCGAGTTCGGTACGGTCGGTGATGATCAGCACCCGGCTGTCGGTCACATTTTCGCGGATCCACTTGGCCAGCCAGACCATAGTCAGGCTCTTGCCGCTGCCTTGGGTGTGCCAGATGATGCCGCCATCCCGGCGGCGGATATATGCCTTGGCGGCACGGATGCCGAAATACTGGTTATGACGGCAGGTCTTCTTGGTGCCCGCATCAAACACGATAAAGTCGTGGATCAGCTCCAGAAAGCGCGCCTTACTGCACAACTGCGCCAGATGCTGGTCCAGCAGATTGGCACTCGGCTGCTCGACATGGTCGGAATGTATTGGATCGGCTGGCTCTTTCCACTCCAGATAGTACTTCTCGGGGGTTTCGATGGTGCCGTAGCGCACGCCCTGGGTGTCGTTGCCCGCCATCACCAACTGCATGGTGGTGAAGAAGTTACGGATAAAATCCTTCTTCTGGTTATCCAGGTTCTGGTGGATACCTTCAGAGACAGAGACGGTAGAGCGCTTGAGCTCAATGACGCCAAGGGCAATGCCGTTGACATAGAGCACCAGATCCGGCCGCTTCTTATGCTCGCCCTTGACCGTCACCTCTTCGGCGATGGCAAAGTCGTTGGCCTGCGGATTAGTCCAGTCAACAAGCCAGACGGTCTGGTTCTGCTCGCCTGCGCCCACTTTTTCCTTCACGCCATAACGCAGCAGGCGATAGACCTCCTTGTTGGCGTCATAGAGGATGCGCCCTTCGCCCAGGCTCGCCGCTCGATCCAGTTGCCTGAGCACCTTGGGGATCAGCGCCGCGTCCACGCCCCGCCCCACCAGCCAAGCGGTCAGCAGCTCCGGCTCGACATTCCGGTTGTTCTCCCGAGTATGCCAATCCCCCAGATAGCGATAGCCCAGCTTCTGTTCGAAAAGATGGATCATGCGGTTCTGGGTTGCCCGCTCCCGTTGGCCGACTGAAATCATGCTCTCTATCCCTGTTATTCTCTCAAGCCGCCGCGACAACCGCGCAGCCGCTCTGATTCGTTATACCCACTTCGTTACACCAATCCCTGCTGCAAGCGGGTCAAGGCGATCTGCAGGCTGCGATCATCAAACAGCCGCGCCTTACGCTCACCCCACGGGGTTCCCGCAGGCCAGCGGTGCAACCCCTCGCGCAGCGCGCTCAGCGTCGGCGCACAGCCCTCTTCGGCGATCAACCAATCCACCGTGGCCAATAACTCCATGCCATAGGGCGACTCAAAACCATCGATTAACGCGGTCGTCTGCTCCAGTATCGGTAAAAATGCTTTGGCCTCGGTCTGGAGATAAACGGCAAGCTCTTGTTTTTTCGCCTCATTAAACCAGATGACATCAAACGGCTTGCTATCCGGGATGCGCTTGTCGGACTGCAGATAACTGCCGTCCATCGCATTGAGCAGATGGGTCAGATTGTTGGCATAAGGGCCATAACGATGGGCCTTAAACTGCAACTGCAACGGATCCCCCAGCGGGTTGCGGCCAATGACCCGCGCCAGAAACCAGGCTAGTTTCTGGATTTCCAGCAAGCTGCACTCCATCCCTAAAAACCAGTAGCGACGTACCAGTTCAGCAATCAGGGCCCGAGCCGGAGTCAGCTCCGCCACCCCGCCGCGCTTGGCCACATTTTGGTACTGGCGACTGGGCTCATAGAGCAGGATATCGATATCCAGATCGCCCAGTGCCGTTTCGATCGCCTGTTTGACCTCTGGCCAAGGCAGACCACCGTTGCCAGCCCCCAGCGGCGGAATGGCAATCGAAGAGACCTGCTGCGCCTGTAACCAGGCCCGCAGATCCTGCAAACCCTCCTGGATCCACGCCATCTGTGCCGGATTGCGCCAGTGCTGTTTGGTCGGAAAGTTGACGATCCAGCGCGGCCCCAGCAGCTCACCCGTCTGGGTAATAAACATCTTGCCGGTGACGACGTCACCCTGCTTGCACGCCTCGGCATAGGCACGCATATTGGCCGGGAACCGCTCCTTGAACATCAAGGCAATCCCCTTGCCCATGACACCGACGGTGTTGACGGTATTTACCAGTGCTTCCACCGGAGCATCCAGCAGGTTGCCTGTTGTATATCGAATCATCTGAAATACCACCCATCACGGACATAGACGGGGCGCGCGACCCCGACCCGATTCATGCATTGTTCCACGCGGTTCTTTATCTCTTCGTTGTAACACACCACACCCAGCAACGCCTCGATGGGGCAATGTTGATGGATCAAGGCCTCGGCCTGATAGCGTTCCAGCTTGCTCAAATCGTCCGCATCACGCTTGAAGTCACGGCGCTGCAACAGTGGCCAGTCAATCCGCCCCAGATCGCCAAGATCGGCATAGAAATTGGCCCACTGGTAATAGGCATGGCTATCGGTAAACACAAACGGTACCCCAGTTCAGCCAGGCGATGCAGGCTGGAAACCAGGATCAGGATTTCATCATTTTCACGCTGGGGAACACCGCGCCCCGAGTGAATATTGCTGAGCATGGGCGAAAACGGCGTGAAGTAGAAGGGTACATAGTCATTCAACACGCCGTAAGGCTCCAGCGGCACCGGATGGCGCGCTTGGCAATCAGCTCCGGCAACCCGATATGCACCCAGTGCGGGTTTTGCTGCTGACCATTCCCCGCCCACAGGCCATGGGTCAGGATCCATTCCAGATTATCCCGATGCACGATCCGGAATATCAGCGCCTTCTGCGGATTCAGGCTCTGGCTATAGTCATAGGCCATGGGTGGCTAGCTCCTGCGATACCCAACCAGGGCGAGATCGCGAACGTTTTTTAAGCAGAACATGAGGGTTTGACCGACCGTTCTGGGTGTGATCTTATACTCTCTTTTAC
>NZ_BAAGVN010000119.1:0-30281 GCF_054780855.1 Pseudaeromonas pectinilytica | reverse complement strand
TGCGCCTCCTGCATGGAGGCGTGATTAGATCATAGACGATCAGCCTGTTCAAATTTCATTAACAAAGTGCGATCCCGCCCTGCCTGATAGAGAGCCAGCAAATCCTGAGCCTCACTCCCGCCCCCAGTATCGGTACCACCACCGCTGCCACCGCCACTACCGCCGTCACTGCTTCCACCGCCGCCACAGCCCGCTAATAACAATACCGCTACAATTCCCGCACTCCATTTCATAGTCATCATCCATTTAGGTATCAATTGGATGCCAATCTATCGGGCTTTTGCTCTATAGCAACGCCAGGAGTTAATTTTTTACCAATGTATGAGAGACCTCACGACTGTAAGCTTATGTAAAGCAACGCTGATGCCTTCGGCCCGGTGGAATGCCGTTGATACCATGCTTGCATTACCGCACACACAGCCCTCGCTTACGCCAACTCATCGACGTCGACAACTGCCCCAACACCACACCACCGAAAATAGCCAGTGCAGCGCCCGATTGCAGCAGGCTGAGTGACTCATCCAGCCACAACCACCCCATGAGTAACGCGATCAACGGCACCAGGTTGATGCTCATCGCCGCCTGGGAGGCCGGGATCCAGCGCATCGCCATGTTATAGAGACCAAAACCGCCAAGCGTCACCAGCCCGCCCAGATAGAGCACGCTGAGCCAGGCGCTTTGCGGCGCAGCGGCGAGAGTTCCTTCCGGAGCCAGCCAGATCCCCGGCAGAAAGAACAGTACACCGAGCAGATTCTGGGTTCCGGTCAACCACCAGGTGTCGTAACGACTGCTCAGCCGCTTGAGGATCACCATATAAAAGGCGATGCAGAGCATGGCCAGCAGTTGCAAGGCATTGCCCAGTAGGGGGTTGGGTGCTGACTGGTTGTGTCCGGCCCCCAGCGACAACAGCACCACACCGGTCAGGGAGAGCAGCAGCCCCAGAATGCCGTTGAGTCCCATCCGCTCCTTGAGCCAGATCCAGGCCAGCAAAGCGACAAACAGCGGCGCCAGAGCGGCGACCGTTCCCGCCTGCCCCGAACTGGTAAATTGCAGCGCCTGCACCTCGAGTAGAAAGTAGAGACAGGGTTGCAGCACCCCCAGCCCCAGTAACCATTTCCAATCCCCGGCCTGATAGACCGGCTTGGGCAAGCGGTGCCAGAAGGGCAATAACACCACGGATGCCATCACCATCCGCAACCAGATCAATAGCCAGGGGGAGAAATAGCCCAAGGCCGTTTTGGTGGCGGCATAGGAGGTTCCCCACAGCAGCACGGCACCGGTCAAGGCCAGCAGCGCCCAGCCGGTATAGGGACGAGGCGCCCGGGTGAAAGGGACCGTATCGGCAGCGAGGCGAGAGGATGGTGTACAGGCGGTATCCGCAGAGGTAGTCATGGGGTAAATAGGTTCCAAAAAGCAACGTCGATGGGGTTATCTTACGCTGCGGCTATCGGCTGGTCTGGCATGATATTGCGCTCACGGCGGGTCAACTCGCCGCATTCACTATCCACAGCCATGGCTCAACCAACACCCTGTTGATGGACGGAAGCTAATTTTTCATCCTAGCGTCGTTGCTGATACTGCGCCGGGGTTGCCCCCACCACCCGGCTGAACAGGCGGGTAAAATGGCTCTGATCGCTAAAGCCTAAATCGAT
Organism: Pseudaeromonas pectinilytica; assembly: GCF_054780855.1. Taxonomy (NCBI): domain Bacteria; kingdom Pseudomonadati; phylum Pseudomonadota; class Gammaproteobacteria; order Aeromonadales; family Aeromonadaceae; genus Pseudaeromonas; species Pseudaeromonas pectinilytica. The sequence continues at coordinate 28,629 of NZ_BAAGVN010000119.1, read as the reverse complement.
GGCCACCTGAACGATCGACTCCCCCGCGGCCAACTTGCGCATGGCGGCATCAATCCGCAGTTGTAAATGATAGCGATGGGGCGGTAACCCCAGCGCGGCACCAAAACGCCGGTTCAAATGGCTGGGGCTGATACCGACCTGGACACTCAGCTCGCTCAGCGCCACCGGATGTGTCAGCTCGGCAGCCAACTGGGATTGCACCTGCTGTAACCAGGGCAATGGCATTCCGGCGGGAGCCGACAGACGAGGTTGCGGCCAGCTCTGCCAGGTCTGTTGCCATAATTGTTGCAACTCGAGTTGCCAGGTCGCGGCCGCCGCAGCCTCCAGTTCGGGGGGCAGTTGGCAGAGATGCACCAGTTGCTGAGCCAATTGCTGCCAACGTTGCCGCAGCCCGGGATCGGCCAGGACCGGCGGCGGAGTCGCCCTATCGGCAGTCGGGGCACCCAACACGGCAGCATCCAGATAAAACATCCAGTAGCCCAGCGGCTCGTCCCCTTGCGGATTGCAGTCATGGACCACTCCCGGTGCAATCAGGACCAGATCCCCGGTTTGGGCACAAAAGTGCTGTCCGCAATAGTCAAATTCAGTGCTGCCGCTGAGCACCAGGCCGAGAGAATAGACCGGATGAGTGTGACGATGGAAGGTCTGGCGCCGGTAGCTGGCGCGTCTGAGCTCAACCCCAGGACATGCCGGTGAGCGCCAGAAACAGACCTCCCGCTTGAGCTCTGGCCGAGCGGGTGTCTGGTACTGATCCGGAGGAATTAACAGGGGCGGCATCGAAATATCACCAGGGCTCGAAGATGGAGCCGTTACCCGGCAGGAATAGCCGCTGATAGATGGCAGTCGCTTCACCGTCACTCATGCTGGCGATGTAGTCACACACGGTGCGATGCAAGGAGTGACGACTGCCCGGGGTGATCTTGGCCGAAACCGAACGCGGCAGCAGGTCGTTGGGGTTATCCCGAAACGCCTCGAACAGCTCGGCGATGATCTGCTGCCCCTTATATTCCAGGGTGCGAATGCGCGGCTGGGCAATCACCTCGTCAAATACATAGTTCTTCAAGCGCTTGAGGATCGCCTCGGCTTCGGGCCGTAAGCGCAGGCGGTAATCCAGTAATGGATGCTCGAACAGCCCCAACTTCACCGGTTCAGTCTGGGTTACCAGTACATGGACCAGATTAGTGATCGCCTGCTTGAGCAAACGCGGCTCGCCGCTGGCAATGCGCTTGGCGTAATAATCCGGCTCGCGGTTCTTGCGACTCTCCAGCCGTGCCACCTCTGCCAGCAGCTCGCCGAGTTCCGTCGCTACTTTGTGCGGACTGAGCAGCCCGACCGCCAGCGCATCTTCCAGATCATGCACGCCGTAGGCGATATCGTCGGCAATCTCCATCAGGCTGCAATCGAGGCTCTTATGGGCCGCACGTAAACCCTTGATGCGGATCCCCGCCTCCACCTTTTCAACCGCAACCGGAGCGCAAAACAGATGACGATCCGCGTCACTGAACGGTGCCAACAACCAGTCGCGGATTTCGGACTCGTCATTGTGAATACACTTGGGCGGATGCCAGGGGGTCAGATTGCGTGGCGTAGCCAGCGGGCGCTCGGGATAATCCGGCGCCACCTCAGCGAACAGCACCGGATATTTCAGCACTGCCAGCAGGGTACGCCGGGTGAAGTCGTAACCAAATCCATCGGAGTATTCCCCCAGACGACTGAGGATGCGCAGGGTCTGGCCATTACCCTCGAAGCCGCCAAATTCCAGCATGTAGTAGTTGAGGATCTTCTCGCCATTGTGGCCGAAGGCCGGATGGCCGATGTCGTGGGCCAGGCAGGCGGTCTCGATGAGGTGCTCAGGCGGCACCCAGGGCGCCAGCTCTTCCATCCCTTCCCGCTTGCCATACCAGGCCAGGCGGTTGGCCAGTGACGCGCCGATCTGGGCCACTTCCAGGGAATGGGTCAAGCGGGTGCGGAAGAAGTCGTTCTCGCCGACGCCGACCACCTGGGTCTTGCCCTGCAGACGGCGAAAGGCTGCCGAGTGGGTGATGCGGCTGCGATCGATGCGCGCCAGAAATTCCAGATCCGGGCTCTTGCTGCTCTCCTCTTTGCCCGCAGGAACCGCGACCTTGCCCCGGCTCGCCCCGCCCGTTGAAGAGCGTCGCTCTCCCCACTCAGCTCCAACTCCCTGAATCGCCATGCCATGTCCCACTCACCAGTCGTGATGCCCAGCATACGGCATCACAAGCCGGAAAACAGCATCAGGGTGATTACCCCATGAGGCTGAAAAATCATGACGTCCCCCGTCGGGTGATGACGAACGACACCATCCAGATTAGGCTAAGGAAGTGGTATCAACATGATAGCGTCTTGGCAACGCACACTTGCCCAACGGTTCCCACTACAGGAGTCACACATGAAACGAGCGCTGATCGCCGCCGCACTCTGCTTGAGTTTTCTGCCCCTATCAGCGGCCATGGCCGAAGATGGCATCAAAGTACAGCAAGTCCAATTTAAAAAAGGAGAATCCAACGCGAGTCTCCAGGGCAAAATCGCCGGACATCAGACACTGGATTACGTCCTCAGTGCCAAGGCAGACCAGAGCATGGTGGTGAACCTCACCGGTAAATCCAGCACCTACTTCAATGTTCTCCCCCCCAAGAGCGAAGAAGCAATCTTCATCGGCTCAACCCTCGGTAATCGCTATGAAGGCAAACTACCCGCCAGCGGCCAGTACCGTATCCGCGTCTACCAGATGGGCGCCGCCGAGCAATCTTCGACTCCGCATAGCTTCAAGCTGGATATCGGCATCAGCAATTAATAGCTAGCCGCCACGAACAAGGCGTCACACCACGGCATACAAGTGTCTGGTGCCCATTCGGTTGACCGTCTCGGTGTTGTCAACCGAATGGAGTAAGATGAGACAGTCATTACCTTTGCCTGGATCCATCCATGCGCCACGTCAATCTCAACCTGCTGCCCACCCTCAAGGCACTGCTGGAAACCCGCAGCGTCAGCCGTGCGGCCGAGCTGCTGCACTTAAGTCAGCCCTCGATCAGCAAACAGTTGGCCCAGTTGCGACAGGAATTTGCCGATGAATTGTTGGTGCGGGAGGGCCAGCGCTGGCTGTTGACGCCACGCGCCGAGCTCTTGCTGCAGAGCCTGAGTCGCACGCTGGAAGTGCTGGACGAACTCTACGCTCCCGTCCATTTTGATCCGGCCGACTGCCAGCGGGTATTTCGTCTGGCCTCCTCGGATTATGTTGCCCAGTACATCTTGCCGCAGATCGGTGAGGCTCTGGCTCAGGCGGCGCCCCATGCCGCGTTGGAGTACAGTCTGTGGCACAAGGAGCAACTCCCCTTACTGCATAGCCTGGAGCTGGATCTGGTCTCGACACTGACCGACACTCTGCCCGCCCAGCTCAACAGTCAGTGCCAGGGCGAGGACGGTCTGGCGATTGTCATGCGTCGCGATCATCCCTTGAGCCGCCGACCATTCGGTTTGGCGGAATACCTGGCGGCCGCCCACCTGCAGGTCAGCGGTGGCGGTGATAAAGAGAGTGCCATCGAGCAAGCGCTTGCACCTCATGGCGTTAGCCGTCGCTGGTTTGCCAAGGTGCCTTTCTTTCAGGCCGCGGTAGAGCTGCTCAAGCGCACCGATTGCCTGCTCAGCACTCCCAGCCATATCGCCTGGCAGCTGGCACAGGAGCACGATCTGATCCTGCGCCCCTTGCCCTTCGCCTGTGCTCGTCAGCACTACCAGCTGATCTGGCACCAACGCTATCAGCAGGATCCGGCCCACCGTTGGTTCCGCGAGCTGGTGTTTCCCTATCTTAGCGGCCATCTGCAACAGGCCACCCGGGCCGCCGAACAACATCTGGCAGCCCAATTGGTGGGATAGATAATTCCAATATTGAATACTATTGATTCATTAATTTCATTTTTAGAATAACCAAAATCCCTCTAGGCTGGAGTCCATTCGATGTCCGGCGGCGATATCGCCCCGACATCTCCGGCAAAACAAGAGTGTGAAGAGAAGGAAGGGATATGGAATTCACCACCTGGTTGGCGCTGGCCGCCATCTGCCTGATGGGCGCCATCAGTCCGGGGCCCAGTCTGGCACTGATCATTCGCAATACCGTCCAGGGCGGACGTCTGCATGGGGTCGCCACCGGTTTGGGCCATGGCGTTGGCGTCGGCATTTACGCCCTCATCACGGCGCTGGGGCTGGCGCTGCTCATTACCAACACCCCCTGGTTGTTTCAGGCCATCCAGTATGGCGGTGCCCTATTTTTAGCCTGGCTCGGCCTCAAGGCCCTGTTGGCCAAAGCATCATCCCAGCTCGAGGCCGAAACAGCCCATGCCCCCAGAGGTCAGCGCGGTGCTCTGGAGGGATTGGCGGTCTCTTTTCTCAATCCACAACTGGCTATCTTCTTTGTCGCGCTGTTCAGCCAGTTTGTGCATCAAGACACCGGCTGGCGCGAAGGAATCCTGATGATGCTGACCGCAGGCGGTATCGATGCCCTCTGGTACAGTCTGGTGGCGTTACTGCTTTCTCACGGTCCGGTACTGGCCCAACTCAAGCTCAGAGCCCGGTTGATCGATCAACTCAGCGGTCTGATCCTGCTCGGTTTGGCGATCAAAGTGGTCGTTTAGTTCCGACGGGCTAGGGAGCCTTGCGGGCCCACAAAAACAAGAGGGAGAATAGCGTCTCCCTCTTGCAGATCAATCCATGGCAACTTCAGCCGATGGTTAGATCTCAGCAGCAGCGGTACGCAGACGGGAGCTGAGCACCTGAGCACTCCGGCTTGATCTGGCAGAGTGCTGGAATTGCATCACCAATTTATTCATGGCACTCAAACGGCCACTGAGTCCCAAAATGTGCAGCGCGGCCTTCTTGCTGGAATCCGTCGAATCGCTGGCCAATTCCCGGATGGTCAGCACATTGTGGTGGATGCTCTCGGTGACCTCGCTCTGCTCCTCCATGGAGTGAGCAATATGGGTACCCAGCTGGGCAATACTATCCAGCATCTGGTGGATTTGCTGCAACACCTCCCCGGTATCCGCCGTCAGCTGTCGCGAGGTATCCGACAGACTATACCCGCTGAGCATGGCCGACTCCGCCTTGGCCGAGTTTTGCTGCAACAGGGCAATCATGGACTGGATCTCCCCCGTCGAGGCTTGCGTCTTGATCGCCAGCGAGCGAATTTCGTCGGCAACCACCGAGAAGCCGCGCCCGGCATCTCCCGCCCGAGCCGCTTCGATGGCCGCATTGAGCGCCAACAGATTGGTCTGATTGGCAATGGCGTTGATCACCTCCAGCACCCGACCAATATCCCGGCAATTTTCGACCAACGTATGGATCACGGTCTGGGCATTGCTGAGCGATTCATGGACCCCACCAACAGCGGCGATGGACTTGCTCACCGCGCTTTGTCCGGTGCTGGAGAGACTATTGGCTTCCTCGATCAACCGAGCGGTATCGCTGGCGTTATGGGCCACCTCGCGGATCGATTGCGCCATTTCGGTCACAGCCGTGGCCACCATATCGGTCTGGCTCAGCTGCCCGGACAGGTTGTGGGTGATGGATTCGGCATTGCGCACATCCTGCTCCACAGACGCCAGGATACTCTGGGTGGTCTCGGTGGTTCGAGCCACCACGGCGCTAAGCTCCGCCCGCCGCATCCGCATGGCCAATTCAATTTCGGCCAACCCGTCGACCCGGCCGATATAAATCAACTGCATCAATGGGTTATCGAAATCATGGCGTGCTTGGGCCCGCAGTCTGCCGAGTCGTTGCCAGAACAGGCGCCCGCACGATAACAAACAGCCGAGCGCAGCCCACATCAATCCCTGATTCCAGACGTTGGCCCCAGCAATGCTCAGCCAGCCCAGAGCCAGGATCAGCACAGTGCATGCCGCCCAGATCCCACTTTCGCAGTTCAACCCGCGCTGACGCAGCGCGCGCGGTGTGGTGCCCTGTTGCAGTTGGGCGTAGACGGCTCCGGCGCGTTGTTTTTCCTCCTCGCTCGGCAGGGTGCGTACCGACTGGTATTCGATGGTGCGGCCCTGTTCATCCTGGATGGGCGTCACAAAAGCACTGACCCAGTAGTGATCACCATTCTTGCAGCGATTCTTGACCAGACCCATCCAGCTTTTCTTGTTCTGAATAAACGACCACATATTGGCAAAGGCGGCAGTGGGCATATCGGGATGCCGCACCAGATTGTGAGGTTGTCCCACCAGCTCATCATGGCTAAATCCGGCAACGGCACAGAAGGCCGCATTGGCGTCTGTGATGTGGCTGTGCAGATCTGTAGTGGAAATCAGGCTCTGCTCTGAGGAAAACAGGCGTTCTTGTTGGCTTACCGGCTGATTGACTCTCATGAAACGGCTCCTGGGATAAAACAGATTAAGGTTGGAGCAACGGGCTACCGTCTGCGCGTTGAACGACAGGAGCCTAAGCAGGGAACATGCCAGCAACAGACAAGCAACAATACGCCAACATCTGACGATTCTACTCAGGTATTTCGTGATTTCGATAAGAATTATTCTCAGTTTGCGAAATAGCCTAGCACCCTGCGGTCGCAAAATGAGAAATCGATTCAGCACTGGGCTCGTTGGAAACTATTGCCAGCCAGAGCAAAAAAAAAAGCGACCCTCAGGTCGCTTGTTTAACTCGCTCAACTTGCTCATCGGCAACGATGAATCGAAGCCTCCGCGGCCGTATCCGGCTCGAACTAACCATCAAGGCGCGGCTTTAAGCCAAAGAAAAAAGAGAAGGTGATACTCAGCCCTCGGTGCCAGACTCAGCGCGAGTTGAGCTTGGTCCAGACCTCATTTTCGGTCAGCTTGGGATTCTTGTTGCTCAACTGAAGCTTGCCGCTAGAGCTGAGAGCCAGTGCCCAGCCGACGATGGAGGCTACCGAGCGCTGCGGCCAGTGATTGGCGACCAGCCAAGCCTCAATCTCCGCAGGATTGATGGGGATTCGGTTCTTGTGCAACACCTTGAGGGTCAGCTTGATACGCTCCTCATCGTTGGCTTGCAGCATGGCTTTATTGCAGGTCGCAGAAAACGACTTCAAGGCTTTTAACAGCAGACTATTCATGGTCACTCCCGGATCTATGGTTCGCCATTTCCGGCAAAAACGGCGATCGAAATCGCCATGTTGAATGCTCGTCGCAACGGAACTATTTTTGTTGCGGGTTTGAGATTATCCCCGCTCCGGGATCGCTTCTTCATTCAAGCTAAACAGCTGTTTGAACCAGTCCACCGGATTATCCGGTCGCGCATCGCCGCCACTGCTGCAGGCTTCGGTCGGGCCTATCTGATCCAGCCGCGCCGGGAGCGCCAGCGAACCGGCACAACCGCTGGCCACCGGCTTGCCGCCACGGGAGAAGTTGGCCCAGACGATGCCTTTGGGCACAGCCAGTTGCAGCGAGTTGACGCCTCGGCGATCGAGATAATCCCCGAACAGTTGCAGCGCCCCATTGGCACCGGTGAGCCCTGCGGGTTGGTTGTCATCCCGTCCAACCCAGACACTCACCAACTCGTCATTGTCCAGACCACTGAACCAGGAGTCGCGCAGATTGTCGGTGGTGCCGGTCTTGCCTGCCAGTATCGCCCCGGGGAACCGGGCCGCCAAGGAGCGCGCCGTACCCTGGCTTGCCACCTTGGTCATGGTAAACAGCGTCAGATAGCTGACCCGGGCATCCACCCGCCGTTCAGCCTTCACATCCTTCTGATACAGACTCTGGTTTCCGGATCCGAGCACGGCTCGCACCGTGGTCAGCGGCTGATACAGCCCTTCGCTGGCCAGGGTCAGGTACATCTGGTTCACCTCGAAAGGTGACAGCGCCACAGTGCCGAGGAACAAGGAGGGAAACGCCTGGATCGGCTGGGTAACTCCGAGCGCGCGCAAGGTGTCCACCACTTTGCCGACCCCGACATCCATCCCCAAGCGCACGGTTGGCAGGTTCAGAGACTCTGCCATCGCCTGATACAAGGGCACCTGACCGCGATACCCCTTGTCGTAATTCTGCGGCTTCCAGGTCTGACCGCCCTGATTACGCAGGGTCAGCGGCGCATCGCGCAGCGGGGTCGCCAGGTTATAGCCCTTCTGCAAACCGGTGAGATAGACCGCCGGTTTCACCAGGGAGCCAATCGGCCGCCGGGCATCCAGCGCCCGGTTGAATCCAGCATAGCGAGCATCCCGCCCGCCGACCACGGCGGAGATCTCGCCGGTACGCCAGTTGGAAATCACCATGGCACCTTGCAGATCGGGGCGCTTGCGCTCCTTCTCGATGCGATCCAGCTGACTGGTCACCGCCTGCTCGGCCGCCAGTTGGGCCACCGGATCCAGACTGGTGAAGATCTTGAGCCCGGATTGGCTGAGAAAACTGTCGCCGAATTTATCTTTCAGTTCGCGCTTGAGCAGGCTCATAAACGCCGGAGTCCGGCCATAACTCATCTGGCCACGCTCCAGCAGGGTCAGGGGCCTGGCCAGATAGACCTGATAATCGGGCGGCTCTATCTTCAGGTTATCGAGCAACAGTCGCAGTACCAGATCCCGACGCTCCTTGGCCCGCTCCGGATACCGCCAGGGATCATAATAGGAGGGACCGCGCACCATGCCGACCAATAGCGCCATCTGATCCTGATCCAGCTCGTTGAGCGGCAGGCCGAAATAGAAGTAGGAAGCCAGCCCGAAGCCATACACCCCCTGCGCCTTGTTCTGCCCCAGGTAGATCTCGTTGATATAGGTCTCGAGGATCTGCGCCTTGCTGTAGCGATAATCCATGATCACCGCCATATAGGCTTCCTGCACCTTGCGCCACAGACTGCGCTCGCGCGTCAGGAAGAAGTTCTTCGCCAGCTGCTGGGTCAGGGTACTACCGCCCTGCACCGCACGACCCGCCTTGAGATTGGCAAAGAAGGCGCGGCCAATGGAGAGCAGGGAGACGCCGCCATGGTTGTAGAAATCGCGATCCTCCACCGTCAGCAGGGTGTCGATAAAACTCTGGGGAACTTCATCCAGGCGCAACAGCAAGCGGTCCTCGATCTCCTCCCCGGTCAGACGATCCAGCAGTACCGGATCCATGCGCACATAGCCCAAGTCCTTGAGTGTGTCGGCATTCTGGATACGCTTGAGTCGTTGCCCATCAAAGGTCAGCAGCAAGGGCCGTGTCTGTTCACCGCCGTCGGAGAAGGTGAAGGCGCGGCGGATCAGTACCAGCTTGTTGCCCCCCGAGGCATACTGGCCCGCGCTGGTTGGTTTGCTACTCGGCCGATAGTTGAGCAATTTCAGCTCATGCAGCATCTGCTTCTGCGACAAACGCTGCCCCGGATAGAGCTCCAGCGGTCGGCTGTAGACCAGGGCTGGCAACTGCCACTTCTGGCCATCGAACTTGTCGCGGATCAGACTATCCAGATAGATACCGGTCACCAGCAGACCGGCAAATAACACCAGTCCCAACTTGAAGGCCAACCAGCCCCAACGGCGCCAGTTCACCTGCTGATACCAGGCCTGCTTCTTCTTCGCTCTGGGTTTACGCGCTGCCATTGTCTTGGTTCATCCTGTGCTTGGTATATCGGGTCGGCATCGCCTCGGAAGGGTCATCCGGCCAATAGTTGTAGCGCCCCTTCATCTCTTTTTTTACTTCACCGTAACTGCCTTGCCAGAAGGCGGCCAGATCCTGAGTCAACTGCAGGGGGCGTTGGGCCGGAGAGAGTAATTCTACCAGCAGGGCCACGGTGCCACGAGCCACAGTCGGTGTCTGTCGTTGGCCAAACATTTCCTGAATGCGCACCGGCAGCACCGGCGCTTGCCCCGCTTGATAACGGATGCGCAAGCGGCTACCGGTCGGCGCGGTGAAATGACTCGGCAGCAGAGTATCCAGCTCCCGCGGCAACGGCCAGGACAAGCTCTGCCGCAATATGGTACTCAAATCCAGACGCTTAAGCTGCTCCAATCGGCTCATGCCTTGCAGGTGGGGCAGCAACCAGCTCTCCAGTTGCGCCAACAGGCTCGCCTCATCAGCCGCCGGAAACTTCAACTCCGGCAGCCATTCGGCGGCACAGCGCAGTCGAGCCAGATACTGCTCGCTCTCCTCATCCCAGGGCAGACACCCCAGGCCCTTGCTACGAATACCCTCCAATAGGCAGTTCGCCTTTTGCTCGTCGCTCAGGTTGGCCAGCGGCTGACGCTCCAGCACTATGCTGCCAAGTCGCAGTTGCTGCTCGGCGCGCACCCGCCCTTCCCTCTCATCCCAGCCAAACCAGCTATCACGGCTGAACAGAGCAGGCAGATAACGCTGCAACGCCGCCAGATCCACGGCTTCGGCCAGATAGAGTCGGATCCCCTGGGCGTTGAGCATGGGATCAATCGCCACCAACCAGTCCCGGCCGGTCAGGGAGTGATCTGGCGCCAGATCGGCGCTCTGGCCGCCCGATAGTTGATAGCGACTGCCACTGCGCAACTTACCGATGCGATCCGGCCAGGCCAGGGCAGCCAGCAGTCCGAGCCAGTTTCCGGCACTGGCGGTCCCCACGGTTTTTCTACTCAGTGCTGGCAGCAATGACCCGAGCCGCTCACGCCAGCGTTGCGCCTGGGGCTTGAGCGCGGAGCCGTAACGGGCCAGCAAGCTGCTCACCCGATCCGCGCCACGCTTCTCCTCTTCCAATAACGCCACCAGATAACAGGCTTCGTCGATCATCCCGGCCAATCCCTGGTGTTCCAGATCCGCGGCGCACAGCAGTAGATGAGCCAGTCGAGGATGACAGGGTAACCGAGCCATCAGCCGCCCGCGGGTTGTCAGATGATGCTGAGCATCCAGCGCTTCGAGTTGTTGCAGTAACCGACGCCCCGCCAGCAAGTTCGCAGCCGGGGGCAACTCCAGCAGCGGCAAGCCTTCCGGCTCGCAGCCCCATAGCGCGGCTTCGAGCAGTAGATTACTCAGCTCCATCACCCGGATATCCGGTGGGCTCTGCTCATCCAGCCGATCCTGCTGCTCGGCACTCCACAGGCGGTAACAGACCCCGGGACCCAGACGACCTGCCCGCCCCGCTCGCTGGGTCGCCGAAGCGCTGGCAACCTGTTTGAGCTCCAGGCGCTCAATGCCACTGTTCACATCGAAGCGTACCCGTCGCTCCAGACCGCTATCCACCACCACACGAATGCCTTCGATGGTCAGCGAGGTTTCCGCCACATTGGTCGCCAGCACAATTTTGCGCTGCCCGGCGGGAGCCGGCAGTATGGCCTTTTGTTGTTCGGCAAACGGCAGCCGACCATGCAGCGGCGCTACCCGCACGTCGGGGCTATCGGCCAAGCGCTCTTGCAGCCATTGCGCCAGACGCTCAATTTCCCCCGCACCGGGCAGAAACACCAGCAAGCTTCCCGTCTCGCTCTGCAGCGCCTCCAGCACCACGGCGCCACATTGCGGCACCAGGGGCTGCTGCCGGTTGCCGGGTCGATAGTGATGTTCGATGGGATAGGCGCGCCCGGCACTGTGCAGCAGCACGGCATCGGGTAGCAGGGTGGAAAAATCCAGGCCATCCAGAGTGGCGGACATCACCAGCAAGCGCAGATCCGGCCGCAGAGCACTACGCGACTCGATACTCAGGGCCAGCGCCAGATCCGCATGCAGGCTGCGCTCATGAAATTCATCGAAAATCAGCAGGCTGACACCGGGCAACTCAGGATCGGCCTGAATCATCCGGGTCAGGATCCCTTCGGTGACAATTTCCAGTCGCGTGGCCGCACTGACCCGACTCTCACCTCGAACCCGATAACCAACCTGCTGACCGACCTCCTCACCCAACTGCTGCGCCAGATAACGGGCAATATTGCGCGCCGCCAAGCGACGCGGCTCCAGCATGATGATGTGGCCGCTGACGGTATCGGATTGCAACAGGGCCAGAGGCAAAGCAGTGGATTTACCGGCACCGGGGGGAGCCTGCAGGATCACCGGCTGACCTGCGGACAAAGCCGCTTGCAAGGCAGGCAAAACGGCCAGTGCAGGCAAGCGTTCAATTTCCAGCGGCGTAAATGGCCGGGAAGAAGAAGGTAAAACAGACATGCCGGCTCCCTGACATATGCGGCGCAAGGGCCGCATTGTGCCAAAGCTGGCGGCCGTGACCAAGGGCTGGCGAAGAAAGTTCACCACAGGAAGCGGTTAAGGCCCGGGCGACCAGGAGGCCAAGAGCGGGTCGCCCGGAAAAATCAATACGCTTTCAAGAGGTGACAGCACGACGAGACGAACATCCGCGCCAGCGCAGCCAGGCACTATCCAGCAGCCAGACCAGTAACAAAGTGCCGCCCAGTAATGGAAAGAGTAACCCCAGTACGGCACTGATCACCAAGGCGCCTCGCCACAGCGATAACGAGTGAGGCAAAGGGGGAACGCCAAAGCGCCGGGCCGGACGGCGTTGCCACCACAACCACAAGCCGCTCAGGGATAACAGCAGGATCAGCAGACATAGCACCAGCATCACCAACTGATGGAGTGGGCCATACATCTTGCCCATATGCAGCATGACGCCGGTTTCCACCGCCTTGGCCACGGCGGAGTAATCCTGCCAGCGCACATCCGCCAGCACAGCCCCGTTGTATTGATCAATATGCAGAGTCGCATCATGACGGGGATCGTCGGCAAATAGGGACAGGGTGTAAACGCCACGTTCGCCTTGAGGCAGCGAGATACTGTAACCAGGAGCCACTCCCCGGGATTCGGCGAGTTCAACAATCTGCTGCAACGCTATTTGCCCTTGATGGCTCAACGTCGGGCTGGTGGTATGGGTATGATGGGCCCCCGATTCTGGCAGCGGAGTATTTTCCAGAGCCCAGGGTACGGTCTGCTGATGGGGCTGGTTTAATTGGCGGGCCAGCGGTGCCGACTCGGGGACCTGATTCCACATGCTGGCCGGGAAGCGATTCCAGACATCCGCAAACTGACCACCCCAAAAACCGGTCCAGGTCATGCCGCTCAACAGGAAAAATAGTAATCCTGTGGCCGCCCAGAAGCCGGTTGCGGCATGAAGATCGCGCCAGCCCCGTCGCCGCTTCAGACTGCGACGGGGAACCATGACGCCATTCACGCCGGCCCCGGTGCGAGGCCACCACAGATAGAGGCCGCTCACCAGCAAGAGCAGCCCCCAACCGGCCACGACCTCCAGGATCCAGTCACCGACCTTGCCCATCAGTAATTCAGCATGCAGGCCACGCGCCACACCCTGCAGGGTCGATGCCGTTTCCTGCTCCCCCAGCCAACGTCCAGTATAGGGATCCACAAATTGCGACCGCTCCACACCCTGATCATCCAGTACGACCTCGACACTGCGATCGTCAGCGACGGCAGGTAAATATTTACTCACACGCGCTTCGGGGTAGTGAGCCCGGGCAACGGCCAGCAATTGATCAGCCGGTAAATGGTGATGAGCCGGAGCCACGATCAGCAGTTCCGGGTAGAGCAGGCGATCCAGTTGCGGCTTGTACAAATAGACGATGCCGGTCACCGCGAGCAGGCATAAAAACGGGGCAACAAACAGACCGGCATAAAAATGCCAGCGCCAGGCACGCAGATAGAAATGGGTTGGTTGGCTGGCATCAGCAGTCATATGGGCTCCATGCACTCTGTTCGTTGGGAGCAATGTCGCCCCCGGAGGGGGCGCATGATAATAACCCCAAAAAAACCACACAATGGAAACGTTTTATTAACAAGCCAGATCTGTGAACTAACACGGGCGGATTTCAGCACTGTGGATCCGCGCCACTTTCCAGCTAGATGCGTAAAATCCGGATAAAAAGCAGGGATTTGTTAACTAGGGCAAACAAGCTGCCCCACCGCTGCGGCATGATGAAAACGGTTTACGACTGGAGTCATAAGCAGCCCTGCCGTCCCCGGCAACCGCGGTGCACTGTCTCCACACCTCATGTCTAGTTTATTGATGGGAGTCCCTATGTCGGTTATGCGTTTTTCCATTCCTCGCGACATCATCTACGGCGATAACGCCCTGGAGCACCTGAGCCAACTCAAAGGCCGCAAGGCAGTATTAGTCACCGGTGGCAGCTCGATGCAGCGTTTTGGTTTTCTGGATCGGGCCGAAGCCTTGCTGCATCAAGCCGGTATGAGCACCATGCTGATTGATGGCGTCGAGCCGAACCCTTCTGTCGAAACCGTACTGCGTGGTGCCAAGGCGATGCAGGAGTTTGAACCGGACTGGATTGTCGCCATCGGCGGCGGCTCGGCACTGGATGCCGCCAAGGTGATGTGGTGCTTCTATGAACACCCGCACCTGCAATTTGCCGACATCATAACCCCGGGCTCCATGCCGCCGCTGCGCAACAAGGCGCGTTTCATCGCCATTCCGTCCACCAGCGGTACCGCCTCGGAAATCACCGCCTTCTCGGTGATTACCGACACCGCCAACCATATCAAGTACCCCATAGTTGCTGCCGATATGGTGCCGGATATCGCCATCCTGGATCCGTCCATCCCGGCCAAGATGCCACCCCATATCACCGCCAACACAGGTATGGATGTGCTGGCCCATGCCATCGAAGCCGTGGCTTCGACCGCAGCTACCTCGTTTACCGATCCCTATGCCATCGAAGCCATCAGCCTGGTGCTGAATAATCTGGAAACCGCGTTCCATGAACCGGATAACCAGATGGCACGCTTCAATATGCACAATGCCTCGGCGCTGGCCGGTATGGCCTTCACCAATGCCTCACTCGGTCTGGTCCACTCCCTGGCCCACAAGATAGGTGGCGAATTCGGGGTCACTCACGGCTTGGCCAACGCCATCCTCATGCCCTATATCATTCGCTTCAACCGTCAGTTCAGTGACAAGTACGCACGGGTCGAGAAATTACTGGGCATTGCCGATCTGCCGGCCGCAATTGAAGCCCTGAACCAGAAGCTAAACATTCCCTGCTGCTTCCAGCAGTGTGATGAGGTGGAGTTTGACGAGAGCAAGTTCCGCGATGTACTGGAGCGGATGAGCCAGAATGCGCATGCCGATCCCTGTACCTGGACCAACCCGGGCAAGCCGACCGTCAGCGATGTCAAGGCGCTGTATGAAGCGGCCTTTTATGGCGAAGCTTGCTGCGAAGCCTGAGCCCAGATAACGGATAAACCATGAGGATATCGGGGGCGCTGCGGCGCCCTCGACTTTTGCTATCCACGATGACAACAAACCCGGGCGACTGGCAGAATAAGCCCATACCTCGCCCCCGCATCGAGCCCCCCATGTCACAGACATCAACATCTGTAGAACATCGACGCCTTTTTTTCGGACTGGATGCCTATTCGCAGAGCCAGGCGCTGCTCGAGTTGCAACAGCGATTGGCCTTAGCGGCCTCTCCGGTGGTGACCGACAATCTGCATCTGACGGTGCTGTTTTTAGGCACAGTAAATGAGGAGCAACTGCCCCAGCTCTGTCAGTTGGGAGCCCAGGTGGCATCGCAACAGGCTGGATTCAGGGTAGTGCTTGATCAGCTGGGGTTGTTTCCCCAGGCCAAAGTGACCTGGATCGGGCCCAGCCAAGCTCCGCGCCAACTGCTGGAACTGGAGCAAGCACTGCGGGCCGGGGTCTTGGCGCTGGGGTTGCCATTGGATGAGCGTCCCTATCGCCCCCATCTGACGCTCTATCGCAAGGCCCGCCCCCTACCTCCCTCGGCGGGGCCCTGCAGCCCAATCACTCTGCCGGTCAGCGGGTTTCATCTCTATGAATCCTGCTCCACACCGGACGGGGTACAGTACTGCAAGCTCGCCAGCTGGAAATTGGCGGTTCCTGACTCATCTGCGGCAACGGGTTCATCTGCGAGATCCGGTTTAGAAGTAGACAGGTAACGGACGGGCCAAGTGAATAGAGTCTGGAGAGATGTCGGCACCATAGGTCAGGATCTCCACTCCGGCTTGGTGCGCTTCAGCCAGTAAGGCACTGTACGACGGGTCGATATGGGTGGCTGGCCGCACTTCGCGGATCCCGGTGTGTTGGACACAAAACAGGATCACAGCGCGCAAACCCGCCTCCTTCATGCGGATCAGTTCGCGCAGATGCTTGCTGGCGCGCTCACTGGGCGCATCGGGAAAGAAACCCACCCCGGCGGCAGCCAGTTCGGGATGAGCATCCCATCCCAGCAGGGTGACACTCTTGACTTCGATATAGCAGTCGGCCGCGGCCCCCTGCTCCAGCAACAGATCGATGCGACTGTTTTCCTCGCCATAGCGCACCTCCTGACGAAGTACGCCATAGCCTTGCAACTCACGGATAACGCCGGAGTGAATCGCCGCCGCCACCAGGGCATTAGCTCGCGCCGTATTGACGCCGATGAAGTGACCGGCCGTCGTTTCAGTCAACTCCCATGTCCGGCTGTATTTACGTTTCGGATTGTCCGAAACCGAGAACCAGACGCCCCAGCTTGGCTCGGCACAACCAGTCATACGCCCGGTGTTGGGGCAGTGCAGGGTCACCTCCTGACCATCCGCCAAGCGCACATCGGCCAAAAAGCGCTGGTAACGCCGTAACAGGCATGCCCTTTGCA
Organism: Pseudaeromonas pectinilytica; assembly: GCF_054780855.1. Classification (NCBI taxonomy): domain Bacteria; kingdom Pseudomonadati; phylum Pseudomonadota; class Gammaproteobacteria; order Aeromonadales; family Aeromonadaceae; genus Pseudaeromonas; species Pseudaeromonas pectinilytica. The sequence goes on along the minus strand of NZ_BAAGVN010000119.1, from coordinate 12,089 downwards.
GCGGTTGCGGAGCGGGAACCTGTTCGCCAACGACGGGCGGGGCCAGAACTGGGGATTTTATGTGATCGGTCTCATTGAACATGGTGGTTGTCTGCTATAACCAAAAAAGCAGCCGCCATGATAGCGCAGCCACAGGCGCTGACCTATCCACGGAGACACAACGAATCGTTGAAAAAACCAGCAAACAAGGGGTATTCATGCTGGTCCCGTAGCTTGGAGTGGCTTTTTCTGTACATTTGTCGCGATGGCACCTTGAAAGTGGCAAAAACGACACAATATAACGGTACCAAATCGTGGTACTCCGCGAGTTGTTTGACAGCGTGAGGCGGCAGAAGAATAAAAGCAGGTCTGGCTAACAAAAATAGTCAACGTATTTGCTAGGGCTAAAACCTTCTGATATAGATACCGGCCTCAAGATTATCAGTAGCCAGCACACCGTGACGTGCTGTGTTGTGCGAATTAGGAGATCAACATGCCAATGGGCGATACCAACAAATCTCTGGGTCCTCTGGCCATCGCCGGTGTGGAGCCTTACCAGGCCAAACCTGGTGAGGAATACATGAATGAGGTGCAGAAGACCCACTTCCGCAAGATCCTCGAAGCCTGGCGTAACCAGTTGCGTGAAGAAGTAGACCGTACTGTCGATCATATGAAGGATGAAGCGGCCAATTTCCCGGATCCGGTTGACCGTGCGGCTCAAGAAGAAGAGTTTGCGCTGGAGCTGCGGGCGCGTGACCGCGAACGTAAGCTGATCAAGAAAATTGAAAAGACTCTGGTCAAACTCGAAGACGATGATTTCGGTTACTGCGAACATTGCGGTATCGAGATCGGCATCCGCCGTCTGGAAGCGCGTCCCACCGCCGAGCTGTGCGTGGACTGCAAGACCCTGGCCGAGATCAAAGAAAAGCAAATGGCGGGTTAATCCCCCCTGCGCACTATCCAGAGGGAGCCAATATGGCTCCCTTTTGTTATGGCTATCCAGACTAGCTTGCAACTCTCCAGAGCCTGCCATACCGTCCCCCAGGGCCTTGAACGCAAATCTGTTTGCCGCCACTGGCCGGGCTATGTCAGACTCTGCCCCGTTATCACGCCGTCAACCTGAATCGTAGCTATCCATGCCTGCTTCTTCCTATCTGGGACGCTTTGCACCATCGCCCTCCGGCCCCTTGCATTTTGGCTCGCTGGTCGCGGCGGTAGGCAGTTACCTGCAAGCGCGGGCGTTGGGTGGACGCTGGCTGGTTCGCATTGAAGATCTGGATCCGCCCCGGGAAGTTCCGGGGGCCGCCGACGATATTCTGCGCACGCTGGAGCGTTATGGATTGCTCTGGGATGGCGAAGTGATGTACCAGAGCCAGCGCCATGACCGCTATCAGGCGGTACTCGAATCATTCGCTCGTCGTGGTCTGACCTATCACTGCCAATGCAGCCGGGCGCGCATTCAGGCCAGTGGTGGTTTTTATGATGGGCATTGCCGGGATCTCGGCCTGACGGCGAGCGGCAGCGCGGTGCGTCTGCGGTTGACGAACCCGGTCTACCACTTCGAGGATGGAATACGGGGCCATATCGAGGTGCCTGGCGCACTGGCCACCGAGGATTTTATCCTCAAGCGACGCGATGGCCTGTTCGCCTACAACCTGGCCGTGGTGATCGATGACGCCGATTGCGGTATCACCCAGGTCGTTCGCGGTGCGGATCTGATCGAACCAACCGTCCGCCAGATCGCGCTCTACCAACTACTGGAAGCGCCGGTCCCGGAATGGCTACATCTGCCGCTGGCGTTGCAAGAAAATGGATTGAAATTATCCAAACAGAATCATGCCCCTGCCCTGAGCAGCGAGCAGATCAGTCAGACGCTGTGGCAAGCCCTGCGCTTTCTTGGCCAGCAGCCGCCGACCGAGTTGGCGGGGGAGAATAAAGAAGCGCTGTTGCAGTGGGCCATACGGCACTGGCAACAGCATAAAATTCCAACCCAATCGCAGATCCTGAGTCTTTCACGCCAGGGATAGCGATCGGTTTCTCATTTTTGCGTGCTGCGCTATCATAGCGCCGCTGCAACAAGCGGGTGATATCCCGGAGGTGTACTATTTTTTCTCAGATTGCGAATTTCTGCCGTAAGGTACTCGGTAAGGATGAAGAGGACCAACCCATGGCAGACGAACGCCGCATACTGACGCGAGACCAACACTCCATTTCTCGACGCCAGATCAGTGACAATGCCCTGAAGGTACTCTATCGCCTGAATAAGTCAGGCTATGACGCCTATCTGGTCGGAGGCGGTGTCCGTGACCTGCTGCTGGGAAAACAGCCCAAAGACTTCGATATCGTCACCGACGCCACTCCGGAGCAGATCAAGCGTCTGTTCTCCAACTGCCGTCTGGTCGGTCGTCGTTTCCGCCTCGCCCATGTGGTGTTCGGCCGTGATGTCATCGAAGTTGCCACCTTCCGCGGTCACCACCACAAGGTGAATACCAGCAAGCATATTTCCAGCCAGTCGGATGAAGGTATGCTGCTGCGGGATAACGTCTATGGCACCATCGAAGAAGATGCCGAACGCCGTGACTTCACCGTGAATGCGCTGTACTACAGCATCAAGGATTTCAGCCTGCATGACTTCCACGGCGGTCTGGATGATCTGGATGCCGGGACGCTGGAACTGATTGGTGACCCGGAAACCCGTTATCGCGAAGATCCGGTCCGCATGCTGCGCGCCATCCGCTTCGCCGCCAAGCTGGATCTGAACATCAGCGAGCGCTCGGCTGCTCCCATTCGCGAATTGGCTCCCCTGCTGCAGGATATTCCGCCCGCCCGGCTGTTTGAAGAAACCCTCAAGCTGTTCCAGGCCGGTCATGCTCTCAAGACCTACCACCTACTCCGTGAGTATGGTCTGTTTGCCCCCTTGTTCCCGCAAGTCGCCACCCTGTTGACCAAAGAGAACAATAGTCCGTTCGAGCGCTTCCTCGAACAGGCACTGACCAACACCGACGATCGGGTTGCCGCCGACTTGCCGGTCACGCCAGCGTTCTTCTACGCCGCTCTGCTCTGGGGGGTGGTGGAAAAACGCAGCCGGGATTTCGCCAATGAAAGCACCTTGCCGCCACAGGACACCCTGTTGTTGGCGATGAATGAAGCCATTGACCAGCAGATCAAGACCATCGCCATACCCCGTCGCTTTACCTCCGACGTGCGTGAGATCTGGTTACTGCAGGATCGCCTGCCCCGCCGCTCCGGCAAGCGGGCCGAGCGTCTGTTCGCCCATCCTCGTTTCCGCGCCGCGTTCGACTTCCTCGAACTGCGTGGTCGTATCGATGGCCGACTCAAAGAGCTGATCCAGTGGTGGGCCGAGTATCAGCAGGCCAACGCCGGTCAACGAGATGAGCTAGCCAGCCACTCGCCAGCGGTCGCTCACGGTTCTCCGGCTGACGATGAGCCATCTGAGCGCGCCAAGCCCCGTCGTCGTCGCCGTCGTTCCCCGCGACGTCCGAAAGAAGGCGCGGCATGACCCAGGTGTTTATTGCGCTCGGGGCTAACCTGGGCGCACCTCTGACACAAATTCATCAGGCCGTGGTTGCTTTGCAACAACTGCACCGGACGCGTTTCATCGCCTGCTCTCCCCTGTACGGTTCTCGTCCCATGGGGCCCAGCGACCAACCCGACTACGTCAACGGCGTGGCATGGCTCGATACAGAGCTAACCCCTCATCAACTGCTGGATGCGACCCAGCAGATTGAGCTGGACCTGGGACGGGTGCGTAAGGCAGAGCGTTGGGGCCCCCGCACCCTGGATCTGGATCTGCTGCTGTTCGGCCAGGAGCAGGTGCAGGATGAGCGCCTGACCATTCCCCATTACGGCATGAAAGATCGTGCCTTTGTCCTCGTTCCCCTGTTCGATTTGGTCCCGGATCTGCAACTGCCGTGCGGCAGTGCGCTTCGAGATTGGGTTGCAACCTGTGACCGCAGCGGCCTGTTTCCGCTCGCGGACAGTCAGTAATACAAGGAGTCTCCATGAGCAAAACGACCGTCAGCCAACTGCAAAAAATGAAGCAGGAAGGTACCAAGTTTGCGACCATCACCGCCTACGATGCGACCTTCGCCCGTCTATTCGATGAGGCCGGTATCCCGGTCATCCTGATTGGTGACTCCCTCGGCATGGTCATGCAGGGTCATAGCGATACCTTACCGGTCACCATCGACGAGATGGCCTACCATACCCGCTGTGTGCGCCGTGGCACCCAGAATGCACTGGTGGTCGCCGATATGTCGTTCATGAGCTATAGCGATCCGGCGACCGCCTGCCGCAATGCCGCCACCTTAATGGCTGCCGGTGCCAGCATGGTCAAGATCGAAGGTGGCGAATGGTTGTGCGAAACGGTCAAACAGCTGCAGCGTAACGGCGTTCCCGTATGCGGTCATCTGGGCCTCACTCCGCAATCCGTACACGTCTTTGGTGGCTTCCGCGTTCAAGGCCGTGACATGGAGCAAGCCGAAGAGATCTACCGCAGTGCTCTGGCCCTGCAAGCTGCCGGGATCCAGTTGCTGGTGCTCGAGTGTGTGCCCTCCGCCTTGGCCGAGCGTATCACCAAAGCCCTGCGCATTCCGGTGATTGGCATTGGCGCTGGCAACAGCACCGATGGCCAGATCCTGGTGATGCATGATGCCTTCGGGGTCACCTCTGGCTATACCCCCAAGTTCACCAAGAATTTCCTGGCCGAAAGCGGCGACATCCGCGCTGCGGTACGTCTGTATCAGCAGCAAGTTGCCGATGGCAGCTTCCCGGGACCAGAACAAACTTTCAACTAACAGCCTTTTCGTTTGACGGCGACGATCCGGAAAGCTCGATCCAGAGGGTCCTATCGCCGCTCACAAGGAGCAACACATGCAAGTGGTTAACGACACCCAGACACTGCGTGCCACGATTCGGACCTACCGGCAAGCGGGTGAAACCGTGGCCTTTGTCCCAACCATGGGCAATCTGCATCAAGGGCACCTGACTCTGGTCCACGAGGCCCGGCAACGGGCGCAGCGCGTGGTGGTCAGCATCTTCGTCAATCCGATGCAGTTTGATCGCGCCGAAGATCTTGCCAACTACCCGCGCACTCTGGACCAAGATTGCGCGCTGCTGGCCGAGGCCGGGGTGGATCTGGTGTTCACGCCAACGCCGGAGATCATGTATCCACAAGGCCTGGGTGCTCAGACCTTCGTCGAAGTCCCTGGGATATCCACCCTGCTCGAAGGCGCCCTGCGCCCGGGTCACTTCCGTGGTGTGGCGACCGTGGTGTGCAAACTGTTTAATCTGGTTCAGCCCGATGTCGCCTGTTTCGGGCAGAAGGATTTCCAGCAGTTAGCCCTGATCCGCAAGATGGTGACCGATTTGGCTCTGCCTATCGACATCATCGGCGTCGCAACGGTGCGTGCCGAGGATGGCCTAGCACTCTCCTCGCGCAATGGCTACCTGACCGCCACCGAGCGGGCACTGGCCCCGCAGCTGGCACGAACCATGAATTGGCTGGGCACGCAGCTAGCCCAGGGAGAGCGCGACTTCGATGCCTTGGTCCAGCAAGCCAGCGAACAGTTGGACGAGGCCGGATTCCGCACCGATGCCATCGATATTGTCGATGCCCAGACACTGTTGCCCGTGAGCTCGCACAGCCAAGCCTTGGTGATCCTGATGGCCGCCTTCCTCGGTAAGGCCCGACTCATCGACAATCTAGTGGTGAATTTGCACCCACAAGGCAGATAGTTTATATTCCGCCCGCTGGGGTTCCGGCGGTGGTTGAAAGAGGACATGCAATGCAACGAATTATGCTCAGAGGCAAGCTGCATCAGGCTCGCGTGACGCACGCGGTGCTGAATTATGAAGGATCCTGCGGTATCGATCTGGATCTGCTGGATGCGGCCGGCATCATCGAAAATGAGCAAATCGACATCTACAACGTCGAGACCGGTGACCGTTTTCACACCTATGCTATTGCGGGTGAACGGGGCTCGCGCATGATCTCCCTGAACGGCGCCGCGGCTCGCAAGGCCGCTGTCGGCGATCGGGTCATCATCTGCGCTTATGGGATGTTTGATGAGAGCGAAATCGCCGCCCATAAGCCGCGCTTGGTCTATCTGGATGCCCAAAATAATATTGCCCGCACCGGCAAGGATATTCCGGTCCAGTTGACCTGAGCCAAGTCCAGCACCAGTTCTGGATGCGGAGGCGGCCTGTGCCGCCTCTTCGTTTTTATCCGGTGACCAGCAAGTGCGGTGATTATCCGCGCGTCGACATTGAGTGCCAGCCCTCAGCTGGCTAGAATGTCGCATCCTGCAATCGGAGCAATTCTGCCGCGATCTGCCATTGCATTGTGCCCATTTGATAGAGCAAGCGTCATGAGTAGCGATATTCGACTAATTGTCGGTCTGGGAAATCCGGGCCAGGAATATGCCTGTACCCGCCACAACGCGGGTGCCTGGTATGTGGCCGAACTGGCAGCTCGCCATAATGGCTCGCTGCGCGAAGATCCGAAATATTACGGTCTGACCGCCCGCATCACCCTGGCGGGTCAAGAAGTACGCCTGCTGATCCCGACGACCTTCATGAACCTGAGTGGCAAGTCGGTCAGTGCTCTAGCCAAGTTTTTCCAGATCCCAGTAGAAAGTATTCTGGTCGCCCATGATGAGCTGGATTTACCGCCGGGAGTCGCCCGCTTCAAACAAGGTGGCGGCCATGGCGGTCATAATGGCCTCAAGGACATCATCAGCAAGATGGGCAACAGCAAAGAATTCCATCGTCTGCGGTTGGGTATCGGCCACCCGGGCGATAAAAATCAGGTCGCAGGATTCGTACTGACCAAGGCTCCACAGAAGGAGCAAGAACTTATCGATGCCGCACTGGACGAAGCCCTGCGCTGCACCGACATCCTGTTTCAACAAGATATGACCCGCGCCATGAACCGTTTGCACACGTTCAAGGCCGGCTCCTAACCCCTTAGAAGGAGACCTCCATGGGTTTCAAATGCGGTATCGTCGGTTTGCCCAACGTCGGCAAGTCCACTCTGTTCAATGCCCTGACCCAAGCAGGCATCGAAGCGGCCAACTTCCCGTTCTGCACCATAGAGCCGAATACCGGTGTGGTTCCGATGCCGGATCCACGCCTCGATGCGCTGGCAGCCATCATCAAGCCGCAACGCGTGGTGCCAACCACCATGGAGTTCGTCGACATCGCAGGTCTGGTCAAGGGAGCGTCCACCGGTGAAGGTCTGGGCAACAAATTCCTGACCAACATTCGCGAAACCGAAGCCATCGGTCACGTCGTGCGTTGCTTCGAAGATGACAACATCATCCACGTCGCTGGCAAGGTTCATCCGGCCGAAGATATCGAGACCATCAACACCGAACTGGCGTTGGCGGATCTGGATACCTGCGAGCGCGCCATCCACCGCATCCAGAAGAAAGCCAAGGGCGGCGACAAGGATGCCAAGCTGGAGCTCTCGGTATTGGAAAAATGCCTGCCGGTGCTGTCCGAAGCCGGAATGCTGCGCACCCTGGAGCTATCCGCTGAAGAGAAAGCGGCTATTCGTTATCTGAGCTTCCTGACGCTCAAGCCCACCATGTACATCGCCAACGTCAACGAAGATGGCTTCGAGAACAATCCGTTCCTGGATCAGGTCCGCGCCATTGCCGCTCAAGAAGGCTCTGTCGTAGTCCCGGTGTGCGCCGCCATCGAGTCGGACCTGGCCGAGATGGAAGATGCCGACCGTGAAGAGTTCATGGCCGAATTGGGGTTGGAAGAGCCTGGTCTGAACCGGGTGATCCGCGCCGGTTACGAGTTGCTGAACCTGCAGACCTACTTCACCGCCGGGGTGAAGGAAGTGCGTGCCTGGACCATCCCGGTCGGAGCCACTGCCCCACAGGCCGCGGGCAAGATCCACACCGATTTCGAGAAGGGCTTCATTCGTGCCCAGACCATCGCGTTTGATGACTTCATCACCTACAAGGGTGAACAAGGCGCCAAGGAAGCGGGCAAGATGCGCGCCGAAGGCAAGGATTACATCGTCAAGGATGGTGACGTGCTGAACTTCCTGTTCAACGTGTAAATATTTTAAATTCAATTAATTCAATGAGTTAAATATTAAAATATTGGTGCAATTTGCTTTGGGTACACAGCTGCGTACACAATATGAATTGCTAGCAACACCAAAATGCTAGAACAAATCGATCTAAGCCCATCCGGATACGGATGGGCTTTTTTCGCTCTTACTCCCTATGCGCTTTACACGAGCAGACTCCTTTGGGTCTTTTTGCTATAAAATTTCAAACCTATATCACCCCTGTGGATCGCCGGAGGAACCGTTCTTCCGGCGCGTGATTTTCATGTTCACAGGAGGCTCTATGGCTCATCTCGTCGAATCGATGGCGTATGTTGGTGATACGCCCTGGCATGGTCTGGGCAATCGCCTGAGCGCCCATCAACCGTTGCAGACCTGGCTGGTTGAAGCCGGGATGGATTGGCATATCGCGCAGAGCGATGTGCTGTTTAATGTCGCCCCGGATGGCCTGCATATTCGGCCTCATACAGACGCCAAAGTGCTGTACCGCTCCGATTCGCTGGCGCCGTTGTCGGTAGTGTCGAACCGTTACAAGGTGGTTCAGCCGGATGAGGTGCTGGGCTTCTACAAGGATTTGGTCAAGGCCGGAGGGTTTGAGCTGGAGACTGCGGGCGTGCTCAAAGGCGGCCGCAAGTTGTGGGCCTTGGCACGTACAGGTCAGGAGTCGGCCTTGCGCGGTGGGGATACCGTTAAAGCTTATCTGTTACTAGCCACCAGCTGTGACGGCTCGCTGTGTACCACGGCGCAGTTCACTTCCGTCAGGGTGGTGTGCAACAACACGCTGCAGATGGCGACCGGTGACAGTAAGGGCGCTGTCAAGGTGCCGCACTCCACCCAGTTTGATGCGGCAGCGGTCAAGAATGCCCTGGGCTTGGGGCTGTCCAGCTGGGACAGCTTTATGCGCTCGTTGAAGGAGTTGAGTCAGCGACCGGTGTCGCGGACCGAGGCCGATGCCTACTTCCGCACCGTGCTGGGTGAGCCGTTGGCCGATCATGGTAACCCGTCAGCGCTGGAGCCCTCCCGCACCCTGCAGCAGGTTCTGAGTCTGTATCAGGGCACAGGGCTGGGCTCGACGCTCTCGTCCAGTCGCAATACGGCCTGGGGGCTGGTCAATGCCATGACCGAGTTTGTCGACCATCGACGCCGAGCGCGCAATCAGGATTACCGGTTAGATTCCGCCTGGTTCGGGCAAGGTGCTCAGCTTAAGCAACAGGCGATGACCCAGGCGCTGGCGTTACTGCAGTAATCCTTTCAGGGTTTGGTTTTCTACCCGCGCTTATACCCGCAACTTAAATCTCNGCTATGGTCGGGCTATCCGTCTGGCTTCTACCGTCGGTTTATCGCGTGAAGAATGGCTGACTATCCGCCAGCAAGGCATTGGTTCGTCTGATGCCGCGGTGGCCGTGGGGCTATCACCGTACAAGAGTGCTCTGAGCTTGTGGCTGGAGAAGACCGGGCGCAAGCAGCCCGAGGACTTGTCCAGCAAAGAAGCTGTGCTGTGGGGTACTGTTCTGGAGCCCGTATTGGCGTCAGTTTATGCCGAGCGCACTGGCCGCAAAGTGAGGCGCGTGAATGCCGTGCTGCAGCATCCGGAGTATCCCTATCTGCTCGCCAATCTCGACCGCGAGGTGGTGGGTCTGCCGGAGGGCACCGGCATCCTCGAAATCAAGACTGCCAGTTACCACTCTGCTCCGCAGTGGGAAGAAGGCGTACCAGTAGCCTATCAGTGCCAGGTGCTGCATCAGTTGGCGGTGACCGGGCTCGCCTGGGCCGATGTCGCCGTGCTGATTGGTGGGCAGGACTTCCGCATTTATCGCATCGAGCGAGATGAGAACAAGATTGCCGACTTGCTGAGTCGTGAAGCCGAGTTCTGGCGCTGTGTCACCGAGGATGTGCAACCCGAGCCTGATGGCTCAAGTGATGCCGGTTCGGCGCTGCAATGGCTCTACCCGCAGGACAATGGTCTGTCGGTGGATTTCACCGACTCGGCCGAGTTCTGCCAGTTGTTTGTGGACTTGCTGAAACTGCGCGACATCAAGGAGCAGACCGAAGCTCAGGAGTCCCAGCTCAAACAGCGAGTACAGAACGCCTTGGGGGATGCCACCACGGCGTTGTTCACGGGTGGCAAGGTGACCTGGAAGAAAACCAAAGACCGGGTTGCGCCGGACATCGACCGACTCAGTACCGAGCACCCGGAAATCGTGCAGCAGTACAGCAAGGCGGTTGTGGGCAGTCGGCGCTTTGTCATTCAGACGGATAGAAGGAGCGCATCATGATTAAAGGACTGGCGATTACTCCACCCGTGATTGGGCGCATCAGCATTGGCCATCTGGTGCAAAAGGGTGAGAAGTGGGTACCGGAGAAGGATGACAGCTTTACCCTGACCACTCAGGTACAGGGTCGCAACGGCTGGGTCTTACATCCCCTGCATCAGCAGTACAGCGAGCAGGCTGCCAACGGCAAGCTCCGAGCCATACCGGTGCGGTTGCTGTTCAATGACTCTGAGCTGAATCTGAGAGCCGAGTACAGCGCCTTTGACCGCAGTACGGGTCGCCCGGTGTGTGTCGGCAATGGCGAGACGGCGCGACGAGTCACCACTGAAGGACTGGAAGAGATGGCCTGCCCCGGACCTGACCGCTGCCCGTTTGCCAAGCAAGCCGGTTGCAAACTCTATGGACGACTGAACGTGCAAATCGACGGCCAGCAGGATGAGCTGGGCAGCTTTATCTTTCGCACCACCGGCTATAACTCGGTGCGTACCCTGGCAGCGCGACTGCGTTACTTCGAGGCGGTGAGCGGCCAAGCCACCCGCTATCTGCCGTTGCTGCTGCGCCTACGCGCCAAGAGCACGACGCTCTCCTACCGCACGCCGGTCTACTACGTGGACCTGACGCTACGCGATGACAGCACCTTGGCGCAAAGCGTCCAAGCCGCCCGGCAGGAAGCCGAGCGCCAGCAAGAAGCAGGGGTTGATACCGAAGCGCTAGAGGCCATGGCCCGAGCGCTACTGGGCAATGGTCAGTTCGAGGAAACCGAGGAAGATATTCCGCAGATGCTGGAGGAGTTCTATCCCGAGACAGAAACGGAAAACGCACCGGCTCAGACCAGCGACATAGCATCGCCTGCACCTACGGCTGTTAAACCCAAACCCACCACGCCCATCCGTCAGTCCCGACTGACCAGCAAGCTGGGCTCCGCTTCACCACCCAGCACCACAACCACCGCCTCGCACGGCTAACGCCACACCCATCACTCAACGGCATACACGGCTCAAGGGCTCCCCAGATACGGGAGACCTTGGGCCGTTTTCTATTTATTGAATTGAAGGAGAACCATCATGCAAGCAGGTGACCACCTGATTTCCCCGCGTCCGGGGTTTACCCATCACGGGCTCTATGTCGGGAATAACGAAGTCATCCACTACGCCGGTTACTCATCTGGCGAGGAGTCCGGGCAACTGGTACTGACCTCGCTGGACGTATTCCGCAACGGACATCCTTGTCGCGTCGTCAATCACAGCCTACGCCGCTACACCCCTGGGCAAAGCGTCGAGCGGGCCTGGTCGCGACTGGGTGAGGCTCATTACAGCGCCCTGCTCAACAACTGCGAGCACTTCGTGACCTGGTGTATCCAGGGCTTTCACTACAGTGCACAGGTACAAAGGCTGGTAGAAACCGGGCTTGCCGTCGGCAGTCAGGTGCTCCCACGACTGCCAGTTATCCCGATGGAAACCATGGCTGTGGCCCATCCACTGCGCGAGACCGTGATAGCAACCGCGGTGACAACGGCTTTACCTTCCGCCTCACAGGCCGCGGCGATTGTTGCGGGCGGATTAACCCTGGCGAGCGCCGCACCGTTAGCTGTACCGATAGCGGTAGCCGGAACCGCGCTATACGGTGCCAAGAAGCTGTTCGACTGGCTGGTGGCTAATAACATCATGTCGATCGGCCAATAACATCATGCCGATCACTATTTTTCTGCCCGCGTTTATAGCGTCTTTCTT
>NZ_BAAGVN010000118.1:0-6979 GCF_054780855.1 Pseudaeromonas pectinilytica | reverse complement strand
TTGTTTCTGGCCATGATTTAACCCTCCAGAACAGAACCCTTTAAGTGTAGTCCTGAAGGGCTGAATCATGGTGGTAATCAAGTAAGAAATAGCATTGCCAAGATCGGAATATCTTCATCGCAAGCTCCTTATGACACCACATCATTCAGCGAATGACGACAGCGGCTCAGGTACCTCTTACGATTGAATGTAGTCGCGATTCCTTAACTTTGTTTGATCATTTGATTAACATTTGGCTAGGATTTTCTCTTTGACCGCTGCCGTGCTCACTTCTAACTGGCTATAAAAACTACCGTTGAGCTGGGTCAATTGAAGCAGCGAATGCCGGTATCGTTTGAACACCTCACGATTAACCGGGCTTGGCTTGCGCCAAAACTGCGCCAACTCACCTTGCGTCGTTAAACCTGGCAGATCGTAAATAGCGCGCCCCAGACAGAAAGTAGGCACACTGTGCAATAGGGCAGACAGCCCAACAGTACTATTGATCGTCACCACACCCTTCAGCAGCGGATAGAGTTCAGGCAATGGCAGTTCATAACCATAGAAAACTCTCCCCTCCAAGCCGAGTAAATTAATCAAGCGTTGAATTTGCGAGCGGTAGTGGACAAATCCACGATCCATCGGATGATGTTTAAACAGCAGTACATCACGCGACTTGGCATGAGCAGCAAAAGAATTAATGACCTCCCCCACCATCTCTTCTACACCACTGAGCGGCGAATGTTCTCGGATCTGAAAATCCTCCGTCACCTGTAAAGGAACGAAAAAAACATGCCCTTTATGCGCTTGTATGGTTTTACGTAATTGAACATCAGCGATTCGGTACCATTGCTTAACCACAGCACCAGAGACCCAACCTGATAGCTCTTCGAAAAAATTCCAAGGGCGATGGTGTTTGTAGTGGCGGTACTTCCATCGCCCACACGCCTTATGAAGGTAATAGAGCATTGCAAATTTGCTGCGCAAAACCATGGTCGGTCCAATCGACAACGAGGCATCGAATGAGGTGGTCCATTGCATATCCGGTAACAAGTGACGCTTAGCATACCAAGGGCTGAGTGCGTTTACCCCGCCCCGCTCTACGGTGATGAAATCTGGCCTGAGGTAACCTTCCTCCATCGCCCAAAAAGGTATATGACGCAACCGGCAAATTCGCGCGGCTAGCTTGTGGTAGTAGCGGCAGTCTCCATAACAAGCAACCATCTCTATTCGATGCTGCTTGATATAACGACGAATAAATGAGTTCCACTCTTCTGGCTTACCCTGAAACGGTTCACCATGACCGACACCAGGCCAATACTCATCGCCACCATTGAACCAAATACGAAAAACCTGATGGCCATCCGCTTGCAATACCTGACTTAAAGCATGGAAAAAGGGGCCAATCGGTCCCTGTAATAACAGAATATTCAATCTAACACCTATTTACGCACAACCAGTGGCATGACGGCTTCCAGCAGATAGTTCGCCTTCAAATACCAACGCCGCCAACGCCCCAGTCCTGTACCAACCGCTTTCCCCTGCATCGCTAATTGGTGAATAAGCTGCTCCGGGGTGATCCAAAACCCCGTGTTCCAATCGATATAGTGCGGGTAAACAGCCAGAGTCAGGTAAACCAACCAACTCAGTGGAATATTGCGATATCGTCGAGCTGGAGGATAAACATCTGTGGTTAACCCCCAGCCGCTATAAAATGGTTGTCCCCAGGTGGTCACCTTAACGCCCTGCACCAAGGCCTCGAACCCGCTGAGGGAGGTCATGGTGTGGAGTTCATCCACATGGGGATAAAGCGAGGAAAGACCAATGTCCAAAACCTGGCTATCCACGCACGCGGCCAAGCAGGATGCAGAGATAGCCCCTAAACGATTACCCGCTACAACATCAGGATGAGGTTTATACAGAATATGCGCTTGCGGATTAGCGGCCCGGACCGCCCAGAGCAACTGTTCATTGCTGCGAATGGTCGAGCTCCCCGTCACAATAGAGGCATCGCCATCTACCTGACCCACGACCAACACCAGCCAACGCCCATCACCGGGCGGCTGATAGTGCTGCTCCTCACCGACGTTATACTTGCTGACTCTATGCTGCCGTAGAAGATCGACCAAATCAGCCCCACGCTGAGCCTCAGCCTCAGTCAAGGAGTGGTAGTTAAGTACCTGCTCAAGCCCGCTCGGATTACGACTATCAAAGTAGATCCCAACCGAATCAATCGATAACGATGATGGTCGGCATAGATTTGAACCAAGCCCCTTCGAGCGAATAAACCCATCTTCGACGCGGATAACGGACGTGAGCTCAGGATAACGACTGCCCCACACTAATATCTGTTCATCATCCGATATGCGTTCAGGTGGCGAGCGCACAAAACGCAACTCATCGGCCAGGTGGCGGCAAAACGCCTGCATAAAAGAGCGTTTCCACAGTGAAAAGCCCACCAGATAGAGACGGCGCCAACGGGGCTTGGGCTTCTGTTGGCACGCAATGATTTGCAGTATGTCTTCCACTTCACAACGTTGCCCCAACACGGGGTCCAAATAGCGAGGATAGAGAATCAAAGCCGCCGCAACCAATTGGACCAACGAGACCGAAATACAGCGCCGTACACACTGTTTGCTGTCATGGGTCAATCCCCACCCTGCATAAAACGGCATCCCGAAGCAATAAACCGGCTTCCCCAGTAACAGCGCTTCAAAGCCAAGTTGCGAAGAAACGGTATACACCGCCTCGACCTGCTTGAGTAATACATGGGGATGGCAATGATCAGCAATGACCTCGACATCGTTTAGCTGTAAGCGAGCTAGCACGCCCCGCTTCTTACCAAAACGGGTATCGGGGTGTGTACGCAGCAATAGCCGAGCATGCGGGTGATTGCGACGCGCGGCTTCCACCATGGCAAGAAAATCATCGTCACAGGCCAAAGCACCCGGAATCGAGAGATCGCCTGCGACTTGATCAACCAACAGCACCTTAGCCCTGTCATCAGTTGAAAATTGCTGGGCCAGCCGAAGAGGTAAGCCTTGTGCATTGCAGCCTTGAGAGAAGAACCGAGGATAGGAGACAACAGGCGGCGTGTCGTAGCAGTTGTACTTGGTCACACCAAGGCGCACCACTTCCTCGATGAGGAGAGCAGCACGATCCAGCAGAGCCGGGTCACAAGGTGCGGCAATTAATTGCTCAAGATGGCTCGGCATTCTGGCGTCGTAATAGATCCCGATGGGATCTGCCACCAGCGACACGGCCTTGCCGCCACGAGCGGGATGGCCGATATAGCCGATAAACCCATCTTCCAGCTGCCAGTACGGCACCCCGTATTCTTGGGCTTGCTGCTTAATCCGCTTGGTATTAGCTTTTTGTCCCCAGCCAGCGAATATATCCGTCACCGCGGGAGTAGATGCTGAATTTAACTGTTCGATTGGATGGTTAAACAGAGCATTTAATACCGTTCGACGCGCGTAAAGCCCTTGGCTGCAAACCCAAATTGTCACTGGAAAATCAAAGCCTCATCAAATAAATTAGCATTGGACAGTGTCGAACCAATTAAACTTACAATGAATAATCGTTATGTTGAGTTAGTGGCGTTCAACCAATAAAATGCCATTATCAACTGTACAATACCCCGCGCAGACGGCGCAAACACCTAAACAAACATTTACACTATAAAATCATGCCGCACAAGATTTACAAAAAAATTGCTGGCTTTTCGACATTAAGACACATCCTCGCACAATAGTTTAACATTCAGTGAGGAACTCAACCGTTGCGCTTTTAGAATCGCTTGCGATACTAATGAGGCACGTTTTTCTGGATTATCAACTAGCAGCAACAGTGACGAGATCCAGATATCAATATTATTTTCAAGAAGCAACCCATCGACGTTTTGAGCAATTACATCTGAATACGGCGCCACATTAGTATATATACCAAATGCGCCCATGCGAGCAAAATCAAAAAATTTAATCGCCCCCCGCGCCGCGTTGAACTCACTTGGCAAAAGAGGAGCCAAACCAATATCAACCTCATGCGTCATTGTATAAGCCAGATAATTATTCCAACTCATAGGGTGCATTACTTTTACTCTTGGAAGGTCTCGATATGTTTTATACACATCAAACTCACCAAACAACTCAAAAGTAACATTTTCCCGAGCGGCTAAAACCCCCTCCATGATGGAGCGTAACCACTGTTTCTCTTCTCGATGAGCGCTAGTACCATGATAGGCAAGACGTACAGGTTTCTGTCGCTGCAAATAACTAACACAAGGACTGGGGGAAATAAGAACTGCATCCAAATGTCGATATTTTTTGGCAAGATATGGCGTTGAAACCCAAAGCTGATCACAGTGCAGACTAATCCAAGCGTGTTGCTCAGCACCCCGTTTAAGAATTTTTTTCCGATAAGACTTTGGCAATGCAGATAAAGCTTGATGATCCAATAAATCATCATCCATGAAATAGACGATGAGATGAATGTTAATCATCTGCCTGTCGAGCCATACTTGCCAAGAACGAGGTATATAACGTATTACAATCAACACATCCCCAGGAGCAATCGGCTCTGGAGGCAAATGGATATCCTGATAATGCACATCACAATGTGGATAACGGGTCCTAATCGACAACGAAAAATAAGCCAACGTTGCAGACTCCCCTTCGTGCAAAATATAAAGTCTCTCGGCAGGCGCGGTTGCACCTTGAGGCATCTTTAACCGTGACCGACCAAGAGAAACATAGGGTTTAAACATCAATCGTTTAATTACTTCATCCATGGTAAAGAAACTCGTGGTGAACGACTGAGAGAAAAATCAGGTCGGTCATAGTTCAAGTTAGGATTGTAGTAAGGATCAACTTCCAGCCGCTTTTTCCAGCGAGTGCGCATGTAATCCAACTCTCTTTTAGCTCTGACTTTTTGCTCAAGAGAAACATCTTTACCACGACTAACAGACTCATGATGGTAAAGCTCTGCAAAGGGTGTCCAAATAACTGACAAACCAAGTTCTTGCACGCGCAGGCAATAATCGACGTCATTGAATGCAACCGGAAGATGAACTGAGTCTAGGCCGCCCAACTGCAGATATATAGATTTATACGTTAGTAAACAAGCACCTGTGACCGCAGATAATTCTTGTGCACACAGAGCTCGCGAACAATAGCCAGGTTCATCGCGTGCTAAGCCATGGTGCAAATGGTCTGCGCATCCACCTGGGCCGACCGCATCACCGCCATGCTGAACTTGTCCATTTTCGTAGAGTAATTTTGCTCCCACAACACCGACGCCAGGCCGCAGCAGATGCGATACCATCTCTCGCAACCAGTTTGGGTTTATCACTTCGGTGTCATTATTAAGTAAACAGAGCAATTCACCATGTGACATCTGTGCCGCATAGTTGTTAATAGCGGAATAATTGAATGCATAATCATACAACAAAACACGAACACCATAGTGTCGCTGTATTTCATCAAAATACATTAAGGTATCAGAGTCATTCGTTTGATTATCGATCACTAAAATATCGAGAAATGGATAATCGGTCCTGTTTACCAAACTTTCTATGCAAGGCCGTAAATGATCCAAGCCGTTCCTAGTCGGGATGATCACACTCACCCGTGGTAATTCGCTGGGCAGTGGCCATGATATGTGTTTCACCGCACCGACGTCATGAACTTCCGCTCCAGTACCATAGATTTGATGATGCATTATTATTGGACATGTCTTGGCAGAGGCAACATGATCTTCGCAAATGTGAAGCAAAGGTGACGCGATATGATAAATCGAACCATTAAAGAGTGAAACAGATAAGGATAACCAATGAGCATGGATTGCCTCACCCGTTTCCCCTGGCAATGTGCCATATTTATCCTGATACCAAACAGCACTCCATCCTATATAATTCTGACCATGTAACAACGTCGGCGACCAATTTGGTTTAAAGCAAGGGGAATGTCGAATATATTGTTCGGGAGAGCGCACCAGCAGCTGATCATGATCACTATAAATAAACTTACAACGCGGATACTCAAGGGCACAGAAAGCAAACCAATATAACGCATGCTCGCTCAATTGACTGCCAATAGGTAAACACATGTGCCAGCCGCTGTTTATCTCTGAAACAGATTCAAGAATGGAGAACGGCCACTGACCATCAATTGCAGGAGCATAAATCCTGATATTGGTATACAGCTGATGAGATAATGACGCCAACGTTCGATGAAGGGCATCGATGTCTAAGTTACCGATCAGGTGAATATGAATCAGCGGAGGATTTTTCCAGCGTGATATCTGTTGTCTGATTCGTCTCCGGTCACCTTCTCCTATATGATCAAATTGCGCTACCCAACTGTCATACCCCTCGCAACGTCGATCATCGCGTAATTCACCGGCAATACGATAGGCTAACGATAGATCCTGTAGCGGTAACCAGCGAGATAAGCCCGAACGGATCCTCAATAACCGAGGACGTCGATACATGGGTAAAACACGTTGCCATTGCCGCAGACAGCGTTCTAACCAAGACACGGCACGTAATTCGATTAGATGATACTGGCACGAAGCCCCACTGTTCGCCGGCTGCCAACTAAGTTGTCGTAGTGGTGCAGAAAGTCGCACCAGTTCAAGCAAATTACCACGACGACTTACTGGCAGTGTTATTCTCTCCTCGGTACCATCCAAATACTGGCAGAACAAAATCGTCGTGCCTCTCGGCTTATCTGCCCGGATATGCGCCCGGATCAATAACCAACTCCCCACACCGATGGGTATACTTAATGGCTGCCACAGGGCACCATTATCGGTAGTCGAGGGGGAGTAACAACTATCTGGCGCTAATTTCATGGTAAATCAAGGAACCTTAATAATACTTGGACAACTTAGTTACAGATATTCAGCGATGAAAAATCCGGCGCTGTTCCCTTTACGTGTTGGGGCAATCTATACTTGCAGTAAGTTCGCTGGACTGAGGTGCCCGCTATGGATACCAACC
>NZ_BAAGVN010000117.1:0-8410 GCF_054780855.1 Pseudaeromonas pectinilytica | reverse complement strand
GAAGCCCTGCAAAGTAAACTGGATGGCTTTCTTGCCGCCAAGGATCTGATGGCGCAGGGGATCAAGATCTGATCAAGAGACAGCTTGGTGGCCGCACGAGGAAGTAGGAAATACTGATGAGTCAAAAAAAGAGTCGCTTGCATTATTTGGCAAGAATCCATTTGATACCGCAAAACCTGAGCGACTGATTGAACGAATCCTACATATTGCAACGAATCCAGGTGATATCGTTTTAGATTCATTTGCTGGTTCTGGGACGACTGGAGCTGTTGCCCACAAAATGGGTCGCCGCTGGATCATGGTGGAGTTGGGTGAGCACTGCCATACCCATATTGTTCCGCGCCTGAAGAAAGTGATTGATGGTGAAGATCAAGGCGGCATTACCAAGGCCGTGAATTGGCAAGGCGGTGGTGGTTTCCGTTATCTGCGCTTGGCGCCATCCTTGTTGAAAAAAGATGACTGGGGTAACTGGGTCATCAACAAAGAATATAACGCTGAGATGCTTGCCGAAGCCATGTGCAAGCATATGGGCTTTACCTACGCCCCAAGCCAGACCCAGTTCTGGAACCATGGCTACAGCACTGAAACTGACTATATCTACGTGACCACAGGCTCGCTGGCCTATGACCAGCTTAAGCGCATCAGCGAAGAGGTGGGTGCTGAGCGCAGCCTGTTGATTTGCTGCAAGGCGTTTATGGCCGAGGGTGCCGAGTTTCCGAATTTGACGCTGAAAAAGATCCCCAAGGTAATTCTGAACAAGTGCGAGTGGGATCATGACGATTACAGCTTCACTCTGAACGTGCTGCCGGAAGAGCAGGACGATGAGTGGGCGGATGACGACAGCGAAGAATAAGGAACAGCCATGAGCAACGGGACCACTATTGCCAACCAGATCGGCGCACGTCTTTCCCTGCGCAAGCCACAGAGTGAATCGCTCGCGATCCTTTGCCGTCTGCTGGAGCAGTTAAAGCTGGATAAAGAGCCGGATCTGCTGCGCTGGATTGAGCTCCTCAAAACCGAGAAGCTGCCCTTCAAGAGCTTTGAGCGTGACTTTCCTTCACTCTGTTTTGCCTTGGCAACCGGTGTTGGTAAAACCCGTCTGATGGGGGCCATGATTGCATGGCTCTATCTGACCGGTCGTAGCAGCCATTTCTTTGTGTTGGCGCCAAACCTGACCATCTATGAAAAGCTGAAACAGGATTTCCTGCCGGGCTCGCCCAAATATGTGTTTCAGGGCATCCCGGAACTGGCCCAGACGCCGCCCGTGTTGATCACTGGTGATGACTATCAGGAAGGGCGTGGTGTGCGCCTGGATCAAACCGTCACCATGAGCATGACGGGCGATATGTTCGCGGCGGAGACGGCGCCGCATATCAACATTTTTAATGTCTCCAAGATCAATGCGCTGGAGAACAAGCAAGGGGCGGCCAAATCCAAGCAGGCGAAGATCCGTCGCATCCAGGAGTATATCGGCGACTCCTACTTTAACTATTTGGCTGACTTACCTGATCTGGTGGTGCTGATGGATGAGGCACACCGCTACTATGCAGATTCTGGCGCAACAGCCATCAATGATCTCAAACCCGTACTGGGCATCGAGCTGACCGCCACGCCGAAAACCACTGGGGCCAAGCCACGCGATTTTAAAAATATCGTCTATCACTATCCGCTGGCCCGTGCGTTGAATGACGGCTATATCAAGACCCCGGCAGTTGCCACCCGTAAAGACTTCAAAGCCAGTCGCTACAGTGAGCAGCAGCTTGAAACCATCAAGCTGGAAGATGGTATCCACCATCATGAATATGTGAAGACCGAACTGGCCAGCTATGCCAACAACACTGGTCGGCCACTGGTTAAGCCCTTTATGCTGGTGGTGGCACAGGACACAACCCACGCCGAAACCATCAAGGTCAGGATCGAAGATAACGAATTCTTCAATGGTGCCTATAAGGGCAAGGTCATTACCGTTCACTCCAACCAGACCGGGCAGGAGTCGGACGAAAATACGCAGCGGTTGTTAGCGGTAGAACACGACAAGAACACCGAGATTGTCATTCACGTTAACAAGCTCAAAGAGGGCTGGGATGTCACCAACCTCTACACCATAGTGCC
Organism: Pseudaeromonas pectinilytica; assembly: GCF_054780855.1. Lineage (NCBI taxonomy): Bacteria > Pseudomonadati > Pseudomonadota > Gammaproteobacteria > Aeromonadales > Aeromonadaceae > Pseudaeromonas > Pseudaeromonas pectinilytica. The sequence continues at coordinate 6,298 of NZ_BAAGVN010000117.1, read as the reverse complement.
TTTGCGGGCATCTGCGTCCGAGATTTTGACCGAACAGACCATTGGCCGCGGCTTGCGTCTGCCCTATGGCAAACGCACCGGTGTGGAGGCGGTTGATCGTTTGACGATCATTGCACACGACCGCTTTCAGGAGATCATCGATCGCGCCAATGAGGAAGACTCCATCATCAAGCAGACCCTGTTTATCGGTGCGGATGATGATGAAAACGGGATCCCGGAGCACAAGCCTAATCAAGTGATAGTGCCTTCACTGGCTGAAACCTTGTTAGGGCGCTTGCCGACCGATGGTGAAGGGAACCAAATTAAGGAGCCGTTCGCGGCATATGTGGCGACGAAGGCGGATGGTCATACTCCCTCAAAGCCGGTTCTGGCTACCGAAGCCCAACGGCGCGTGGCGGAGATAACCGTCAAGATTGTTAGTGAAGAGGCTAAGCGACTGGGGAGCAGCAAACAGCTGAACACGCCCGAAGTGCTGCAAAGCGTCACGCGCAAGGTGCAGCAGGTGATGAAGGAGATATTCCCCCCCGTCTCTACTACTGAGGAACAGCCTGAGCTTACCGGTATGAACTTGCCTGCGCCGGTTGCTCCGGTGGAGATGGACGAAAAGAGTATCGGTGTGCTGGTCGGGCAGATCACGGAAAAGCTGGCGGAATACACCATCGATATTCCGCAGATTGTTATTCTGCCGACGCGCGAGGTGAACTACGGATTTAGCGAGTTTGACCTCGGTGGACTGAGCAGTATTGCCATGCGGCCAGGTAGCCAGGAAATGTTGCTGCGCAACTTGAAAGATAACAGCACCAGCACCATCAGTTGGGCGCGCGGTGGCATGACCGAAGCGCGGTTGGAGGACTACCTGGTTCATTACCTCTTCGATCATGACGAAATTGATTATGACGAGCATGCGGCAACCCTATACCGTCTTGCTGGGCAGATGGTTGCTCATCTGAAAACCTATCTAACCGATGAAGAAGCCGAAGTCTTGCTCAAAACCCAAGGCCTCCATTTGGCTAATTTCATCTGGGCGCAGATGCAGAAGCATATGTGGACGACACCAACCGATTACATCGGCCATATCACCAAAGGGTTTGATGTTTTGCACCCGGCCACCTTCAACTACGCCCACGATGAACAACCACGAGATTTCCGGGCGCCTGTTCCGGCAGGAGAGAAGAGCCGGGTGCGACAGATGCTGTTCATGGGTTTTAGCAAATGCTGCTATCCGTACCAGAAGTTCGATTCGGTGGATGGTGAGTGGCGTCTGGCGCAGATCCTCGAAGGGGATGCCAGCGTGCTCAAGTGGATGAAGCCTGCACCGGGTCAGTTTCGGATCGAGTATGCCAATGGCCAGAACTATGAACCGGACTTCGTGGTGGAGACCCAAGATGCTTTCCTGCTGATCGAGCCCAAAAAAGCAATGGACGTCGCTTCAGTCGAAGTTCAAGCCAAAGCAAGAGCCGCTGTACGCTGGTGTAAATACGCCAACGAACATGCTATCGAACATTCAGGTAAACCGTGGCGCTACGTGCTCATCCCTCACGACAATATCGACCTGAGCCGCAGTATTGACGGCCTGGTGAGTGAGCATGAGGTGAATAGCTAATTGATTATATTCATGATCTTTTTCTGGGATCATGAAGGGGCAAAAATCGCTTTACGGGTCTGATGGCGCTTGCTGCTGAATTTACTGTCGGCGAAGGTGATTTGATGACCCATTATGTCACGCTGCGATAGAGATCTAGATGGAAATCACGATCTCAAGGTATTATTCGCATCATCGATTAAACAGACGCTATGCTATAAAAAGTCAACGCAGTACCGATAAGGACAAGATATGAACGATGTAACACTATCAGTTCAACGGTTAGCTTCATACAGAGAAGCCATAAAAAAAATTAAAAAAGGCAAATGTTCCTTATCTTTCCCGAAGGATACCAACATAGAATCCATTCTCGATTTTGAATCTGATCTTGTTCAGTTGGCTGCCTGGCTTGATGCCCGACTTGATGGGTTTAATAAAATTCAAGAAATATCCACTGAAATCAGTAAAGGCAGTGTTCTTGATGAGGTTTTAAATCGCATATATGACACATTTCATGAAATAATACCTTACGATAGGATCGGCTGCGCATTAATATCTGATGATTATGAGCGGATTTTCGCTCATTGGACAAAAAGCAATTACCCAGAAAAAATAATGATCAAAAAGGGATATACTGCTTTTTTAAGTGGTAGTAGTTTAGAGGGGATACTAACCACACAACAACCCCGCATTCTTAATGATCTGCAACTATATTTAGTTGAACATCCTAATTCATTGTCAACTAAATTAATAGTTGCTGAAGGCATTCAATCAAGTTTAACCTGCCCGCTCATTGCAGATGGTAAGCCTATCGGTTTCATTTTCTTCTCTAGCAAAGAAAAGAACACATACATTGATGCCCACCAAAAAACATTTATTAACCTTGCAAGGCAAATATCATTTTTAGTCGAAAAAAGCCGTCTTTATCAACACATCTATGACATAAACAATCAGTTGGTAAATGCATTGGCGCAACTCAAAGAGCAGTCTTCTCGGGATGCACTTACTGGTGTTTTTCATCGGGGCGCTATAATGGAATTCCTAAAAAACACCATCGAAAAAGACACAAGAAAAAAACAGCCTACTACTGTAATACTTGCTGATATAGATCATTTCAAACATGTCAACGACACATATGGTCATGTTGCTGGTGATACAGCGCTGAAAGAGGTCAGTAAAAGTTTAACTAACCACTTAAGGAGTCATGATTGTGTTGGGCGTTATGGTGGTGAGGAGTTTTTAATTATACTGGGTGAAACCAATGCCACAGATGCTCTGTTAATTACAGAGCGTATCCGTCAAGCAATTTCTGAGCTAAAGTTTGAAAGGAATGAAGGCAACTTTTCTGTCACCATGAGCTTTGGTATTGCCTATTCAGATAATACCTCACATATAAAGACTGAAGAAACATTACTACTAGAAGCGGATAGTGCTTTATATCATGCAAAAAACGAAGGTAGAAATCGTGTATGTATCGCATAAAAAGATTTAATTTGGCTTGAATAGTGAGAATCGGCATCTCACAGGGGAGCGAGGTGCCGTCGATTCGTGGCGGATTGATCTGTGAACATCTAGTTACTTATGGATACAAACCTGAGCTTTACCCGCATGCTTGGCGGTATACATCGCCGAATCAGCGGCATTTACCAGTTGGTCGGCAGATCTTTCATCATCAGGGTGATGCATCGAAATGCCGATACTCGCGCTGATGGTGGCGGTTACTGAATCGAGTTTTATCGGGTGCTGAAGGGTCTCCAGTATTTTTTGCGCCAACATATTGGCATCGGGAATACCGTGCTTAATGTTTTCCAATATTACAGTGAATTCATCCCCGCCAAGGCGCACAGCAGTATCTGTCTGCCGAATACTAGCTTGTAAACGAGCGGCTACCTCACGCAACAAGGCATCACCGGCGTCATGGCCATATCTGTCGTTAATTTGTTTGAATCCATCCAGATCGATGAAGAGCAGCGCAAGAGATGTTCGAGTTCGTTTGACGCGAGCAATAGCTTGAGACAATAAATCGAACATGCCTCGGCGGTTAAGCAGCCCCGTCAATGGGTCATGCGTTGCCTCGTGTTCGCGGATTGCCTCTACCTGTTTACGCTCAGTGATGTCATGCAAGAACGCACTAAAGATAGTTTTTCCATCAATGGATAATGGACTAACCCGCACTTCAACAGGTAATAGTGTGCCATCACGGCGTACAGCTGTCAGTTCCATGCGCTTGTTTAACACGTTGAGCTCACCGGTCGCTAGATAGTGCCGTAATCCTGCACGATGAGCTTCGCGCATGGTGACTGGGATGATCATTTCATCCAATCGGCGGCCAATAGCCTCTTGGCTACTCCAACCAAAGGTTTGTTCTGCCTGTTGATTCCAGTCCCGGATCACACCGTTATGGTCAATACAAACATAAGCATCGTTTGCGTTTTGGAGCACCATCTGCAACTCAGCTTCGCGTTTGCGTAGCTCCTGCTCAGATTGAAGTTGTTGAGCCATGAAGGATGAGAGCATTTCATTGGCTAACCGTAGATCTCTGGTTCTTGTTTCTACACGATTTTCCAGATCCTTGCGAAGTTCAGTCAGTGATGCCTCTGCCTCTTTGCGCTCTTGTATATCTTTAATAATTGATACGAAATATTCCAACTCACCTTGAGGACTCATTTGCTTGGTGACGACTAGCTGTATCCAAATGGTATTACCTGATTTAGTGATATACCGTTTTTCTAATTGGTAACGGTCTATCTCGTCATCGATTAACTGTCGTAACAGGTATAAATCCGAGTCCAAATCGTCTGGATGAGTAATGTCCTGAAAAGTAAGCTTAACGAATTCATCTTGGCTGTAACCGACAATTTGACACAAGGCATCGTTGACACGTAACCAACCACCGTCTGGAGCAACCAGCGCAATTCCCACGCCAGCACGTTCGAATACGGTTCTAAACCGTGCTTCAATGGTCTCAACAGCTTTTTTCGCTAGCTCTGAGGTTGCCTGACTCAGGATCATTGCTTCACGCATTTGTACTTCTTTGCTGATCACTGCAGCGAGGTCGATCAGGATGTTAATTTCGTCCGCGTTTAACTTTCGTGGTTTGGAATCGATTGCGCAAAGGGTGCCTATCGATAGTCCACTGACACTGCGTAATGGCACACCAGCGTAGAAGCGTATATTCGGATTACTCGTAACAAGAGAGTTGTCCGCAAAGCGTTCGTCCAGCGTTGCGTCTGGCACTATCATCGGTGAAGTCTGCACGATGGCGTGTGCACAGAAGGCTAGTTCACGTGGAGTTTCTATCGCGTCCAGACCAACACGAGACTTGAACCATTGTCGATCCGTATCAACTAATGAAACTAGCGCAATCGGGACATCGAGAACGCGTGCGACTAATCGGGTTATGCGATCAAAAACCTCCTCAGGCGGTGTATCGAGAAGATTGAGAGCATGAAGCACATTTAGCCGCTCATTTTCATTCGGCGGGATTGGGTAGGTTGTCATGCTGGATTGTTCCAAGTGATCTGCGCATAAATATAGCCATAAAAATATCAGGTTAGAAGTTGAAGAAACATTGCACGGATATCAATTATCGAGATATGTGTCGATGGTCCGATGTCGTGCTATGCAGGTATAAAGGTTGCTGAGCACCTCAGTATTGGGCTGGAGGCGGTTTCGCGCATGGAGCGTGGATTGGTTGTGCCGACCATTGTTCGGTTAGCGGAGTTGGCTCAGCTATTTGATTGCGATATTGCTGAATTACTGCGAGAGAGTAGTAATCGCCCGACGGAGAAAGGAGTGGTCCTCGCGCATCACTTGGCTCGGTTGAACTCAGCGGATCGGAACATGTTGTTGGAGTTGGTTGAAAAATTATCGGACCGGTTAGCCAATCCCATCGTTTGATTGAACACCTGATCCTGGGGCTATTCCGCGGTTTAGTTCAGCAAGTGCCCCTGACTCCTCTTTTACTCTCCTTGGTCGTTATAGCCAGCCTCGCTCCGCCATCGACACTCTGCCTTCGGTGCCGATCACCAGATGATCCAGCACGCGGATCTCGACGGTGGCTAGGGCTACTTGGAGTCGTTCTGTCAGTGAACGGTCAGCTCGGCTGGGTTCAGGCAAGCCGGATGGATGGTTGTGTGCCAGGATCACCGCCGCCGCGTTGCAGGCTAGTGCCGCTTTGACCACTTCACGCGGGTAGACGGACGCGGCATCCAGCGTGCCTTGGAACAACTCTTCAAACTTGATGACGCGGTGCTGGCTATCTAGAAACAGGATAGCGAACACCTCCCGCTCATAGCCCTGCAGCAGGGTCTGCAGGCAACTGTAGGTGAGGCTGGGCGAGGTGAGCGCCTTGCCCTTGGTGACTCGGGCTCTGGCTAGTCGGTTGGCCATAGCCAATATTTCCTCTGCTGTTGCGGGCTCAGTCAGGATATAGGTGCCTTGGGTTTCTCCGGCTTTGAATTTGCTGTGACTCATGGTGAGTTCTCCATAGAAAACACCACCTCCGGCTCCAGGCTGGCGGTGGCGTGACTGTTATGTGAATCAGGCTGTGGTGAGCGAGGTCTGGAAGGTGTTGATCTGACGGTAGCTCTGGAAGTTGAGCTCCCAAAGCTGGTAAAGCTCGATGGCGTCACTCATGTACAGAACCTTAAGCGGCAAGCGAATTAATAACACCGTCTAACGTGTTGTTTTGCTTGGATTTTCTCTGCCTACTCT
>NZ_BAAGVN010000116.1:0-6314 GCF_054780855.1 Pseudaeromonas pectinilytica | reverse complement strand
AAAAGAAAGACGCTATAAACGCGGGCAGAAAAAAAGTGATCGGCATGATGTTATTGGCTGATCGACATGATGTTATTAGCCAGAAGTGATGGAATTACCAATGACGATGTTTGATCCGGATGAATTGCTGGCGCTAGCCCATCTAGATCTGAATAAGGAGCGCTATGATCAGGCGCTGGCCCGCCTGAAGGTTCTGATGAGTGCGCAGGAAGTACCGATCGCCGCCTATTCGATGTTGGGGCGTGTGTATGCCATCCTCGGTTTGCACGAACGGGCCAAGGAGGCATTAGAAACCTATCTACGCCTTAGACCCGATGTGGTGCCAGAACACTTTCATCTGGGCATGCTGTATCGGGATAGCGGGGAAGGGGAGCAGGCTATGGAAATCTGGGCTGCCGTGTTGGCCAAGGCGCCGAATTTTCCGCCGGCACTTTATCATCAGGGGCTCTATCTGCTAGAGCAGGGGCTGCGACATGAAGCCATTGATAAACTCAATCAGATCCTGGAAACCGCCGATCCGGCGGATGAACATATCGGTATGGCCAATAGCCTGATGGCCGAAATCAGTCTGCAGTCATAAGTGACAAGCCCTCCTCTTCGTGAAGGGGGAGGGCCTGTTATTATGAGTTCAATAAATACTTAAAATCGGGAGCTTGACAGTACGCTGTGCAATTAAACCGGCCAGTCAAGGAACCGCCTTGATTGATAATCCTCTGATTAACTACGTTCGAATTTACTTAGGTTAAAAATAAAAGTACTACCGTTGGGTTAATGCTAGTCAGTTGAGAGAATTTGAGTCCAACGCTGCATGGCATAAGGACTAAAAAGTGAGGGATGCATGATGCATCCCTCTATCTATTGAATGTCAATCAGGACAAGTGTTTGACCAAATTACCCTTTTAACCTCAAGACCTTTTTCAATAATCGCATTAGTGAATATTTAGTCGTAAAAGTGCTTAACTGATCGGCATTACTGCCGTTGAGTCGACTTAATTAGCTGATAAAGCGCTTGTCGTTCAGGGGTATTTGGTGCGAACACAAAAGGCCTCCCAAATAGATTCTTAACGCATTCATTTGTGGATAGCAGATTGGGTCGTGTCACTAACGCCGCCGACACGGAAGAATATAGCCTTATTGCATCTTCCTTTGGTATAACAGACAGTAAAAAATCATCACCAGGATTGATCGGACAAGGAGTGACCACTTTCCCCTGCACTAATACGACATTCTCCAAATACGTCAGCTGATTTTGATATAAAATAAGTCCGATCTGTGTACTGAAGTGATACATAAATGGATAACGCGATGCCCAAGGAGAAAACTTCACAAGTGTTTGATAGGCGATAAGGTCTTGTGGGACAGAGTCTGAACCCAGCGAGATCAGGTTGGCCCAGTAGTGCATATATTTGACAGCCCAAAAAAATGTCTGTCTAAATCTGGAATAGGCATTGGTTCCCTGGCCCCAAATATTTTCGCTTCTGATACGATCCCACTCAGATGGATCAAAATTATCCGTCAAACTAGTGCTTTGTGTCTGCCGTAGTATTTGATTTTGCACCGAAAGTCTTAAGACAAATTTTCTATAGCGTAGTTTTTTCCCCCCATTAACTTCTCTGTAAAGAGTATCTATCTCTTCATGACCAGCCATTAAATGGGAAAATAGCATACCAACCACTTCAATATCTTTATTTACTTTTTTGCGTTGGTCTTCCGTAAGCGACTTGGCCAAAGATTCTATCATCTGCTCGGTAGCTTCCGAGCAAGGGTAAATTCTTACTACAGATCCTTGAGTGAAATTAGACTTACGATTTGAATTGATAAAGATTGACATAAACTCACGAAATGAAATCTCTGCCGTTGCCAGCGGTGCCGTTTGGCACTCGGTCGGTTGTTCGGCATAGACATTAATTAGTGTGATATTCAGCTGCTCGTCCATTGCAAGGTCACCACACTGACCTTGAATGCTCAAAAGAAGCAAGAGCAATGTCCAGAACCTCATGACAAGCGCCCACTTGGAGCCAGATTTACCGCCAAGTCACGGTTCCAAAGTGTGGGTTTCACTAGCAGATCGCCAAACATACGATAGATTCCATGATTATGGGTTTTGCCCTGCGGATTTATTCTACTTACACCGGCACCATCTTTTTGACTTAAATTACCATTAACCATATCAACTTTATTGCGATACAAGTCAGCATCCATCAGGCCATCCTTGCTGTAGTACATCGCCTCGCCGTCGACTATGCCCTTAGCGGTCATATGATGCGACTTGCCATCCGGTGACCAATACATTTGCACTTCGCCCCATTCATAATTGTTGTGTTTTGAACTGTCAGAAATCAGTGATACAGGATTGTTATACATAATCTTGAATTGTGCAAACGAGTCTCGAATGTTTTGGGTATCCAACAGATATTCATACATCCTTTCTATTGAACCGTGTTCAGTCTGGTATGTTTTATACTGTTCTATCGCAATCTTATCTGTCAGCATAATTTGCATCCTATCTGCCCCGCTAGCAATGCCATAAGCTACGATCAATTCACGGGCGATATATGCTTTTTGCACTCCCAGGCCAGCACCTTTATATGAGGCACCCAAGCTGTTTGTTAATTCTGTATTTCTAATATTAAAATACTCATCCCATGACTTGGTGTTAAGGTCTGGATCATCAACTCTACCCAGAATATCCGTTAACACTTCCCCAAGTGTGCTGAAGTTTGGTTTTGTCACACTGCCAATACAGTTTACGGTTGTCCCTGCCAGCATGGCTTTGTCTACTTTGAATGCACCGACGCCAACAGGCACCATCTCATGAGTCGATGCCATTAATAATCCCGAGTCATAAAGCTTTTGGATTTGTTGTTCTGACTTCTCGAGCTCTGTTTGCTTTTTAAGGATGGCCGTCATATTTTCGCCCGCTTCTTTCTGATAACTGCCCACAATGCTGTTACCCATCGCGTTACCAAATGCATCGATGGCGATATCGCTCCACTCGCGCTTGCCGCCGATACCCAACCACTGGCGGGCACTGTTCTCGGCCCAACCACCTGCAAAGTTGCTGGCCATATCGCGCATCATCAGTTGGTTGGCATTCGTACCATCCCCCGCAATCTGCGCACCGGCATAATGGCCGGCTATCGAGCCCGCCACATTGGCCGCGATGCCCGCCCAGCTAAAGCCACCTTCGCCGGTCATTGCCCGATTGACTAGATAGTTACCGCCCGCCTGCAGTGCCGAGCGGCTAGCAATAGCACCTATCTCCGTCGATGTGCCGACAATGCTCCCGGCTATGGCGCCGACCCCAGCCGATAGTGCGCCTCGCGCTCCAGCCTTAAACACAGCTCCCATATCGAAGCCACTTTGTTGGCCAATGGCCCACCCGACCAGCTGACCTGCGGCATTACCCGCCATAGCACCCACAGCGGCTCCGGCAATCATGCCACCGGTCACGCCCAAGCCGGTGGCCGCTGTGCCAGCCGCCGCTGCCCCGATACTGGCCGTGCCTGCGGTCCCCACAGAGGCAACACCGGCAGCTGTGCCCGTAAATGCCAAGCTGGCTCCGTAAGTCACGATGGCCGCCACAATAATCACTACCAACATGACCAGCATGGCACCACATTGACTCGGCGCCGGTGGCGCTATCGGTTGTGCCTCACTGGCGCCGATGATGCTGCTGGCATTGTACGGCTTGAACGTCGAGCTGGTATTGTGCAACGTCTCATTAACGCTCGGAATGGTCAGTTGCACCCCATCGGTCAGCAAGCTGTTGCTCTCGATGCCGTTGGCATCGGCCAGCACATACCACAGTGAGCTGTCACCCCACTGCTTGCCAGCAATGCTCTGCAGCGTATCGCCACTTTGTACCGTGTAGGTTCCCGGTGAGGTTAGCGCCATCTCACCTTGCGATTGCACGTTGCTGCTGAAGTCACTGGCAAAGTCGGCCTTGCCCGGTGTCAACAGGGTGCCGGCGGTTCCCAGCACCTGGCCATTGCTGTAGTAGTAATCCTGCAGCTTCTTGCCATCGCGACGGAATATCACCTGACCGTCGCGGTTGGACACCATGAAACGGTCATGGCCATCCACATCGGTGTTGGTGCCGCGCACATACATCAGCTCGCCAGTATTGGTGTAGTAATAACTCAAATCACTCGGACGCCATTTGCTGCGACTGGTGGCCACCGAGTCCTTGAGCAACTGATAGCTACCGCCCAGGAAGCTGTAGGTCTTGGTGTGGGTCTCGGTATAATCTTTGACGTTGGCCGTGGTATTGACAGCAAAAGAGACGTTGGTCTTGTACGCATCCACGCTGTAGGTGAGCAGGTTGCCCGCCTTGTCATAGCTGTTGTAGTTCACCACGGAAGCGGTGACCATCACCGCAGTTTGCGTGGTCGCAACTGATGGCGGACCACCGTAGGGGTTGGTGGGAGTCGTGGTCGGCGGAGAGACATACTCAACATCAACCACCTCTTTTTTGCTGGTCTGTGTCGTCAGCTGATTAGAGCTGTTCCAGCTATAGGTGTCGGTACCAATCAGTCGACCGACGGTGGACAGGCTGTGGCCTTCGCCTGCATACATGGCATAGGTATTCTGGGTGACCAGACGACCAAGGCTATCGTAGTTACGGGTGTAGTGTTTGCTGAGCGTCGTGCCACTTAAGTCGAGGAAGCTGGTGGTGGCTTTGGTCTCGTATTGCGTGCTGACATTGCTGCTGCCGTAATAATAATCATATTTCTGATAGCTGTAGTTGTTGCCATCTTTCGCTTTCTCACCAATCCGCCGCCCAAGAGCATCGGTCAGCAGATAGCGGCTGTCCTGCTGCCAGGACGCGGCGACGGTATAATTCGCATTGGCTGCCGTCGCATTAGCAAAGGTCAACACATTGTCGGCGTTATACAGGTAGTAGTAATTCTTGGTTTCCAGCGTTCCGCCGGTGCTGGTTTTGTACACCTGGCTTTGCACCTGGCGGCGGTTACCCGCCGCATCATAGGCATAAGTCAGCGCCAGCAGCCCCGAGGTTTGGTCAACATTGACGTTGGTCGGTGGTGTGTAACCGTAAGTCGATGCTGCCGACTCCAGCAGGGTCGGCGTCACCTTGCCTTGAGGTGACGTCACCTTGACTAGGCGACCTTGGGCATCATAGGTGCTGTTGAGCGTGCGGGAGGCACTAAATAGCAACGTCTCGCTGAATGTTTTGGTGATTGGGGCGCCGTAGGTTTGCGCTTCTTGCCAGGTCGCCGTCCGGACAATACTGCGGCTGGATGCGCTGGATTCACTGATCCGTTGTCCCAATGCATTGTAGGTGTAGGTACTGCTGTCAATTCGCGAGGCCCCACTCGTGGCGGTGGTCGCATTGGCTCCCGCCACGTTGGTACTCTTCCACTTCGCCAAGTCGGCACCCAAGGTTGCCCAGGTGCCGGAGGCACTGGTGTCCTTATCCTCGATGCTTTGCACCCAGCCATTGCCGTAATAGGCATAGGTACGCACCTCACTCCCCGTAGTGGCGGTCGCCACTTCTTTGTGTGCCGTCAGGGTATAAGTGGTGGTCTTGGCGCCCTGCACCAACTGTGTCACATTGCCGAAGGTGTCGTAACTCCAAGTCTGCGTGCTGGTTGCCAGCCCCTCAATCTGCTCGCTGGTTTTGCGGCCAGCGTTATCGTAACTGTAACTGGTGACTGTTCCGCCGAGACTGCGACTCTGCAGCACTTGCCCCGCCGCATCGTAGCGGGTGTAGGCCGTACTATTGGCATTAAATGATATTCCCGTGCAGTCCGTCACCCGACGCCCTGCTTGGTCGTAACTGTACAAGTGAGTCAGGCTGCTTATTAGCCTGTATCCGTCGACCGCAGTTTCGCCTTGAGCAATCAACAAGCCCCGGTTGTTGTAATCGCTGCGAGTGATCCGTTGTGCTGTGGCTGTCGCAATGCCACCTGATCGCGTGGCAGCCTCGCCTTTGTAGCGCTCCTGACCGAAGGCATCATAGCGATACTCAGTTGTCACCCCGGAGCTCTTGGTCTGGGATTGCAACAACCCGGCACTGTCATAACTCCAATACACCGAGTTCCCCAGACCATTGGTGAAGCGTGTCTGATTACCCAGGCTGTCATAAGCGTAACTCTGCACGATAGCCTGAAGCGTGACACTGCCATCCGCCGCCATGACATTGACGGCCGGCAACTGCTCCCAGGTCACCTTGTTCAGAATGTTGTAGCGCTGGGTGGTGGTCGCCAGCATGGCATCATGTACAGGATCTTTAGCTACAACCAATTGAAATAGATAGAAAAAAGGCTTCGTTTGTGATCTGATTTAATCGC
>NZ_BAAGVN010000115.1:0-9632 GCF_054780855.1 Pseudaeromonas pectinilytica | reverse complement strand
TTGTTTCTGGCCATGATTTAACCCTCCAGAACAGAACCATTTAAGTGTAGTCCTGAAGGGCTGAATCATGGTGGTAATCAAGAAACCTTTTGAGGCAATAATAACTTTAGGCGCCAACATATCCGTTGGATTGTACTTCAATGCAATGGCTATGTGCGTAGGGTTGGTTACTACAACATCTGCATTTTTCACATTACCCAGCCCGATTAATTTGGCCAGCAATTCATTCTGTATTTTTTTGCGTTTGTTTCTGATATCAGGATCACCTTCTTTCTTCTTATATTCATCCTTGATCTCCCGCGTGGACATCATCATCTGGCGTTGGTAATTCCAACGTACAAAAAAATAATCGAGCAGCGCGATAAACGCTAACAGTATGATGAGTTTAATGACAAACCCCGTGACCTCATGCTCTAACGCGGGTCGGAATTGGGATGGACTCACAAACCGCAGATGGCTCAGATTCCTAGCCACATCTTCATACTCAATATAGATAAATACACCCACCACCAACAGCTTCAGAATCGCCTTCAATGCGTCAAACAGGGTTCTGATGGTGAATAGTTTTTTAATTCCTTCGATGAAATTTAATCGATTAAAGTCAATTTGTAGCGGTTCTGTTGTCCATATCCACCCGACTTGAAAAATAGAGGTCACTACGCTAGTGACTAACAAGGTCACTAAAATTGGCAAGCATATCTCAGCAAAAATAAACAGTAGATTGCTATAACTGTCGGCCAAGGTCACATGTAACGCGGATGTGCTTATCAAAGAACTCAATGAATTTCGTAGTGAAAAAGTTATCAAGTGAGCGATTGTTGAGGAATAGAACTCCCATGCCATTAAAAACATCAACAAACCTGTAATGACAGGCAGCTCGATACTTTTTGCTACTTGGCCTTTTTTCCTTGCCTCACCCAATTTATAGGCTGTTGGTTTTTCGCTCCGATTTTGTTCCTGTTGTTCAGCCATGTCACAACCCCAGCATAAAGTTGATGACGTGCTGGATCAGATACTTTATCTGAGCACCACTGTTTCTGAGCATCCAGCCGAGGATGATCATCGCTGTCATGATTTTTATTGGTAAAGTAACAAAATACACATTCATCTGTGGCATGATTTTGGAAACAATACCAATCACGGTGTCGACAGCCACCAAGATAGCAAATATTGGACTAAATATTAGAAACGCGAAAATAAAAACAGCATTCACATAGCCAATAAAATATCCGGCATCGAAATGCATTCCAGCTCGCCCTAATGGCAAGACAGAGAGGTAAATCTCATACAGGCGGATCAGCTGCAGATGAGTGTCGGTTAACCAGATTAATACCGCAATCACCACATACAACATGTTGGCAATGATACCGGACGCATTTTCAGTCATGGGGTTAAATAAGGTTGCAGAGGCTATACCACTGTGCGAGTCCATCATGCGCCCAACCATATCCACAGCTCCCATCAGGATGCTAATTGCAAACAAAAATGCCATACCAAAAACAAGTTCACAGACACAAGCATAAATAAACATGCTGTTGTTCTTGAATTCAATATGCTCCTGATTTCCTGATGCCAGGCAAAAACTCAGCATGATCAACAATATGCCCCGCACACTCATTGGCATTTTGGGCATAATGCTCAGCGTCGATGACATGAATAATGGCGTAAGCCGAAGCATGGCAAAGATAAAAGAAAATATAATGCTGTTCATAGTCGGCCAATATTCATCTTAAAAACCAGCCAAGGCAGTTAACTGTTTGATCGTGAAGGCCACCAGAGTTGCTAACATCCATTTGCCTGTAAATACCAAGATCACTCCAGCAGCAATCAGCTTCGGGACAAAGGTCAATGTCATTTCCTGGATCTGGGTAACGACTTGAAATAAACTAATTAATAGACCTATGGCTAGGCAACCCAATAAAATGGGGGCACTTAGTTTGGCCGCATTTAATAACGTATCAGCCAAAAGAAAAATAATTGAATCATTGTTCATTCGCTTGAGCCAAATGGCGAATGACGCGCTGCTGGATAGTTTCCACACCCTCGCCCAGTGGCGAATTCAATATCTCGCTCATCATCCGCTTGCTATCTTGGTGCTGACCCGCGCGCGCCAATAAGGATGCGGAAACATAGCGCGCTGTGATGCAACGCGGATCCAGTCGCAACGCCCGCTGGTTATGGTATTGACACTTTTCCATCTCATTATTCAGCAAAGCTGCGATTGCAACCCCCGCTTGCGCCTCTGCAAAATTAGGATCCAACTCCAAAGCCTTGGCAAAGTGCGGCACAGCTGCAGCTAACTGGTTATTCAAGAGTTCGGTCCATGCCAGACCCAGCCAGGTGCCCTGGTGATTGGCCATCTGTTCTGCTGCCCGCTGGAAATGCAGTTGCGCTTGCGCAAATTGATGTTGAATCAACAGCGCCTGAGCCAGGATCAATTGTGCACGCCCTATTTCCGGGCCATAGGTGTCGAGTACCAAGGATGAATGCTGATAAGCGCTTGGTGCGTCAAATGCGGCTAGAGCGAGCGCGGCTTTGGTAATCAAGGCCTCACAGGCTAACGGATCCAGCTTTAATGCCCGGCCAGAATAGTGTTCCGCATCCGCATTACGACCCAGATCTAGGGTTATCAAACTCAGCAACCCATAGAGTTCAGCTGAATTATCGGTAGCCATCTCAGCAGCCTGCACCAGCAAGTTATAAGCAAGCTGCAATTCACCCATCAAATAGTAAGCTCGAGCTAACACAATACGGGTAGGGAGATGAGATAACACCTGCTGGTAGTGATTGGCCGCTAATGCCAGCAGAGCCTGATACTGCCCCGCGTGCAGCTGGGCATACATCAGATTATGTAACTGCCACAGCTCAGTTTCACCCGACGGCATCATGGCGGTTAACTGAGTTATCACTTGTTCGTAATATTTATTCGCTAATGCAGCCGTATTCACCCAGTAGGCTAACTGCGGGGATTTGTCGGCTAGCGGCAGCCCGCGCTGTGCATATTCCCACGCTAGTTCGAGCTGCTGCCCACGCAGCAATAGTTCAATCAACTCAGATAACAGGCGTGGGTTTTCTGGATCGCTGACAAGGTAAGTCTCTAACAACGCGATTCGACTTTGTGGGAACATGGCTGACTCAATAGGAACTACTTGCCGTGCAATTTACGGTCACTTACCAAAATTAACAATCCTTAACGGCCGTGGATTATGTGAGCACTCTCAAGTATTTTCTCTTATCTTGTCGCGAAATGCTTTTCAAGGTTGAAGCATCGAATAGGCCGAGTTCGAACGAATCCGATTAATCCTGCTTCTACTTGGTTTTGGCGGGAAACTTCAAGGCATTGAACAGCTCAACCGCCTGCGGGTTATCCTGCAACAGTTGCATAACCTTGGTGCTCAGCTCTTCGCGGGACAGTGGGCTGAGCAGTCGCTCGCCAAAGGTGCGCTCTAAGAGGGCGCTGGTTAGCTGATGGGCAAACTCGCTCTCCGGTACCTGTTCGGCCAGTCGACGGTAGAGTACTTCGAGTGTTTCTTGCTTGACCAGGCGGCTTTGGGTTGGCACCGCTCCTTTGCCCTGGCGCGTGCGCGCGGCCCGCGCCGGGGTGACGGCATGTAGTCGCGACAGAGCGCTACGCTCAACCTTACTCATGACTGGCGATAGGCTCCGAGCAAGTAGGCATTCTCCACCTGCAGCTCCGTCACCTCGCTGCTCGGTTGGTTGCCACCGAGTTGCATATGTTCCAGTGCATCCAGCAGGCCTTGCATATCCTGATTCAGCGCCGGATTAGCGGTATTCAAGCTGATCCCGTGGCGGATCAGTTGTTCCGCCGCGCTGCGATCGCCGGCCTGGATCGCCAGAACTCCACGGGCAAAGGCCTGCAGCACAGGCTCCTGCTCCAGAGTCGTGAGTGGCTGCAACCATTGGCTGGCCAGCTCCGGCTTGCCCAAGCCGAGTTGCACCAACCCCAACTGAAAACGGGCAATCGCCAGTTGCGGTGCCTGCTGCAGTGCCAGCATCAGCGACTGCGCGGCCTCCTCCATCATGCCCAAGGTGGCATAGGCGGTCCCCAGTAGATACTGCGCATCGGCGTGATCCGGATTGCGCGCCAACAGGGTTTTAAGATGGCGCAGCGTGGCTTCATGCTGCTGCTGCCGTGCGGCGGCGATGGCCAGATGGAACAATTCATTATCGGTAAAGAGAGTGTCAGACATGGTCGGCCCCTAAAATTTTACTTAACTTACAATAGGTTAAGTTTCCGTTCAGCATTGATCTGTACAGAACGGCACTGTCGCCTCAATCTGGGAGATTGATCGCAGGTTTCTGCTTGGTGAATCATTTCCCATCCATCATCAATAACAAACCCAATAAAGACTCACTTGGGCTTTATTTTTGGTAAGCAAGTAACAATTATCGCTCCTCTAATGATCTGAATTAATCCATTCCGCCACTCGTTTCGCTTCGTGTAGGGAACAAAGAATAAACCAAATGCGGCAGACAAAGTATTTAGCTATTAACGAATAAAAAATTTATTGCGCCGTCACTGCTTCACTATCGTTATCCAGTTTTCTGTCATGATCGAGTATTTCTCGACCTCTTGAGCCTATTGGTAGTTTACCCTCTTTATCTAGGGCCTCCAATTTTTGACGGTAGTCTGCATTCAGCTTGATCTTGCTCTCTGCTGGTGGCTGTGGAGGGGGAGGATAGGCGATTCCCTTGGCTTTAAGAAAAGTAATCACCTTTTCCTTATAGGGATACTGGTCAGAATCCGTCGAAATTTGACGTATATATACAGACCTGGAAAAATCTTCAAGTTCAGTTTTATAACCGGACATCAATATTTCATATGCTAGCTCGAAGTTTCCAATAGCTACGGCATAAACCGCAATGCCATTGTGTAATTCATTGACGTTGTTAATGTTTGCTCCATAGTTGAGCAACATCCTGTAGTTATCGATACGATCCTGCTCAATAGCAAACATCAACGGGTTCATATTTCTGTCTACCCATATATTGGGGTCCCCCCCTTTTTTAAGCAGCATCTCCAACAAGGTGAGATCATTACCACCGGCGGCAAACCACAGCGGCGTATAGCCATGCTCATAGCGCTGGTTGGGGTTGGCTCCATGAGCCAGCAGCGCTTCTACTCCCCGATAACTGTGTGCTGTCATAGCCCAGATCAACGGTGTGGTATTCTCTTCGCCCTGCGCATTGACATCCACACCAGCGGCTACCAGTTCATTGATAGTCGCAACATCACCCGATTGGGCCGCCCGCACTAATTGCTGAACTTGTGGATCGCTAAAGCGGCGTACCGCGTCATCATTATCTAGTCCCACTGCTGTACACCCCAAAAATGAAGAGCAAAACCATAAGATACAAAAGCGTTTCGCTAACGAATATAAATATATTTGCATACCGTTACCCAGTTGAGTGCTCATTCATTAAACAAACCTAACGAATACGCTCCTAGTGAACGTGCCACATAGGTCATACCATGTTTATCCAGCGATGAGGGAGTTGATTTGTGGTTGAAATTATTGACTGACCACATATCCCGTCTACCTACCGCTGTAGGCATGATGCTGTATTTACTATCCTGCAATGACGAAAGTATTTCTCCGTCAAGCCAGTAAGCTTTCACCAGGTCATTTGCGTTGCCTTGTGGTTTATTTACCGTATCTTCATGCAAGCCCGCACTATTAAAGGTAATGGCTGAATGTCCTGTCGCCAGCGCCTGAGCTGAGGCCAGCCCGCCGCCCAAAGAATGCCCCACAAAGGTTAATTCTTTTCCATTCTGACTTTTTACAATTTGCGTCGCAACGCTCATTGCCTGCTTGTATTGATCAACCTTGATCCCCAAACCCTGGCCAATATTGGCAATCCAATCATTGACCATAGCTCCAACACCGCGATCCATTTCGGTTCCTCGATCGACCAAGATAGGCGCGTTAGTCAGGGAGTCGTTGTAGATACGGGCAAAGTAGCCTGATTCTGTATTCAATTGATCGGCCGATACGCCATAACCTTTCAAGGCTTTATTGGCCAATACAGCAGTGACCCCATCGGGTAACAGGCTAGCAAGCGGTTTATCGAAATAAACATCTGTTGCAAGAAGCGATGCTACCGCCAAATTACGCTCTTTCAGCAATTCTTGATAGTCAGTGCTGGTGGTATCGGCCCTTGTGGTCAAATCTTCACTCATTGCGTTAACTTTATCCCGAAGATCTACCAACGAAGCCAACTCCAAGGCTGTTTCTTTAGTGACTTCTTTTCCATATTTGTTTGCTGCCATTGCTTCGTTATAAACATTGAGGTAATCCCCCTCCAGCTTGTCTATCTGGTCTGCTATTAATTGTTGACGTTGTACTTCATCCCCAGCCTCTTTTTGATAACTGCCCGCAATGCTGTTACCTACCGCATTGCCAAATGCATCGATGGCGATATCGCTCCACTCGCGCTTGCCGCCGATACCCAGCCACTGCCGGGCACTGTTCTCGGCCCAGCCGCCCGCGAAGTTGCTGGCCATATCCCGCATCATCAGAAGATTGGCGTCCGTACCATCCCCCGCAATCTGCGCGCCGGCATAATGCCCCGCTACCGAGCCGGCCACGTTGGCCGCGATACCCGCCCAACTAAAGCCACCTTCACCGGTCATCGCCTTGTTAATCAGGTAGTTTCCAGCAGCCTGTACCGCCGACTGGGTCGCTATGTAACCTATCTCACCAGCCTCTCCTGCCAGTCCGCCTGCCGCTCCGGCAATGGCACCGACACCCGCAGCAAGCGCGCCACGCGCACCCGCCTTGAACACCGAGCCCAAGTCGAAGCCATCCTGCTGGCCAATCGCCATACCGACCAGCTGACCGGCGACGTTGCCTGCCATGGCTCCCGCCGCCGCGGCTCCCATGCCAACCGCAACCGCCGTTCCTCCGGTCACTGCCGCAGTACCACCTGCAGCGGCCGTCAAAGCCAGGCTCGCCCCATAAGTCACCACCGCCGCCACGATAATCACCACCAGAGTGACCAGCATGGCACCGCACTGGCTCGGTGCCGGTGGCGCTATCGGTTGCGCCTCGCTGGCCCCGATGATGCTGCTGGCATTGTACGGCTTGAACGTCGAGCTGGTATTGTGCAACGTCTCGTTGACGCTCGGAATGGTGAGCTGGACCCCATCGGTCAGCAAGCTGTTGCTCTCGATGCCGTTGGCATCGGCCAGCACGTACCACAATGAGCTGTCGCCCCACAGCTTGCCGGCAATGCTCTGCAGCGTATCGCCACTTTGCACCGTGTATGTCCCCGGTGAGGTCAGCGCCATCTCGCTTTGGGATTGCACATTGCTGCTGAAGTCACTGGCAAAGTCGGCCTTGCCCGGTGTCAACAAAGTACCCGCTGTTCCCAGCACCTGACCATTGCTGTAGTAGTAATCCTGCAGCTTCTTGCCATCGCGACGGGACATCAATTGGCCATCGCGATTGGCCACCATAAAGCGGTCATGCCCGTCCACCGTGGTGTTGGTGCCGCGCACATACATCAGCTCGCCGGTATTGGTGTAGTAGTAGCTCAGCGAGCTGGGACGCCACTTGTTCTTGGTGGTGGCGACCGCATCGCTCAGTAACTGATAGCTGCCCCCCAGGAAGTTGTAAGTCTTGGTGTGGGTCTCGGTATAGTCGACAACATTCTTCGTCGTATTGTTGGCAAACGAGACATCTGTCTTGTAGGCATTGACGCTGTACGCGGTCAAATTTCCGGCACTGTCGTAGCTGGTGTAGTTCACCACCGAGGCGGTGACCATCACCGCCGTTTGCGTCGTGGCAACCGATGGCGGACCACCGTAGGGGTTGGTGGGAGTCGTGGTCGGCGGAGAGACATACTCAACATCAACCACCTCTTTTTTGCTGGTCTGTGTCGTCAGCTGATTAGAGCTGTTCCAGCTATAGGTGTCGGTACCAATCAGTCGACCGACGGTGGACAGGCTGTGGCCTTCACCGGCGTATATGGCATAGGTGCTCTGGGTGACCAGACGCCCCCAGTCATCGTAGCTGCGGGCGTAGTGCTTGCTGAGCGTCGTGCCACTTAAATCGAGGAAGCTGGTGGTGGCCTTGGTCTCGTATTGTGAGCCGACATTGCTACTGCCATACAGATAGTCGTACTTCTGATAGCTGTAGTTGTTGCCATCTTTCGCTTTCTCACCAATCCGCCGCCCCAGAGCATCGGTCAGCATGTAGCGAGTATCTTGCTGCCAAGAGGCGGCCGCTGTGTAATTGGCATTGGCCGAGGTGGCATTGGCAAAGTACAGCACGTTGTCCGCGGTATACAGGTAGTAGTAGTTCTTGGTTTCCACCACTCCTTTTGTCGCGGTTTTATAGGTCTGACTTTGTACCTGACGGCGGTTGCCCGCTGCATCATAGGCGTAGGTCAGTGCCAACAGACCGGAAGCCTGGTCAACATTGACGTTGGTCGGTGGCGTGTACCCATAGGTTGATACAGCCGAGTCCAGGATGGTCGGCGTCACCTTGCCTTGCGGTGAACTAACCTGCACCAGACGGCCTTGGGCATCGTAGGTGCTATTGATGGTACGGGAGGAGCTGTATAGCAGCGTCTCGCTGAGGGTTTTGGTGATAGGGGCGCCATAGGTTTGCGCTTCTTGCCAGGTCGCGGTTCGCACCACTTGGCGCTGGGATGAGCTGGACTCGGTAACTCGCTGCCCCAATGCATTGTAGGTATAAGTACTGCTGTCAATCCGTACGGCACCACTGGACGTAGTGGTCATGTTGGTGCCACCCACATTGTTACTTTTCCACTTCGCCAGATCAGCGCCCAGGGTTGCCCAGGTACCGGTGGCGCTGGTGTCCTTATCCTCGATGCTTTGCACCCAGCCATTGCCGTAATAGGTGTAGGTGCGCACCTCGCTCCCCGTGGTGGCGGTCGCCACCTCTTTGTGGGCGGTCAGGGTGTAGGTGGTGGTCTTGGCGCCTTGCACCAGCTGCGTCACATTGCCGAAGGTGTCGTAGCTCCAGGTCTGCAGGTTCGCAGCCAGACCCGCAATCTGCTCGCTGGTCTTGCGGCCGGCGTTATTATAGCTGTAACTGGTGACCACCCCACCGATACTGCGGCTCTGTAGTACTTGCCCCGCCGCATCGTAGCGGGTATAGACGGTCCGGCCATCGACCAGAGACGTGCCGATACTGTCGGTCACCCGACGCCCCGCCTGGTCATAGGTAAACACGTGGGTCAGGCTGTTGGCCTTCCAGTTACCCGCCACATCGGTTTCACCCTGGGCCGTCAGCAAGCCCCGATTGTTGTAGGTGCTGCGGGTGATGCGCTGGGCCGTAGCACTGCTACCCGAAAGCGTGGCTGCCTCACCCTTGTAGATTTGCTGGCCAAAGGCATCGTAGCGATATTCGGTCCGTACACCGGTACTATTGGTTTGTGACAGCAACAACCCGGCGTTGTCATAGCTCCAGTACACCGCATTGCCCAGCCCATTGCGGAAGAAGGTCTGATTACCCAGAGCATCATAGGCATAGCTCTGCTCGATACCGCCGTAGGTCACGCTCATGTACAGAACCTTAAGCGGCAAGCGAATTAATAATACCGTCTAACGTGTTGTTTTGCTTGGATTTTCTCTGCCTACT
>NZ_BAAGVN010000114.1:0-5275 GCF_054780855.1 Pseudaeromonas pectinilytica | reverse complement strand
CAGGCTCTGCTGTCTGAATGAACAATATTTGTTCGAATGTATGGGGTTGTTCAAAGTATAAACACTGATGCGTCAGCCCTGGAGTGGTGCCCAGTAGAAACCGCAAATACTCACGGCTTAGTCGTGCATGAACGCAACCGAATACTCAGCTATCAAATATATGTAATTAATGATGAGAATCAACATCTGGGCAAAGTTTACTATCCAGTAGCTGAGGATAAACGTTATGAAATGGGTGAGTTCATATCTCTTGTCATCCTTGATTGCATCAGAGCTGAGCTAATCACTGATGTACCATCAGAAGTGAATATATATTGCCACTTCATGAGGGCCGACGTTGCTTCTTTTGATTCATTCTGGGATGTAAAGACACGCTTTTCGGGACAATCAGGCTCTGTCAGTGGTCGGATAACAACTTCTTATGGTGAAGAGCCTGACGATGATAAACGAGCCCCTCTACCCACTCTGGTTTTAAAGGATGCTAGTGGTGAACCTTACCGCTGTGCCATCAATTTCATTGACACTCTTTACCTAACGCCCAATAAAACGTCGCTGCAAAAAATGGGCGAAATGCTGAACTTGCCAAAGTACGAACTACCAACTGGATTTAGCAAGGATCGAATGGATGTCCTGCTTTCTCAGAATCGTGAAGCATTTGAGGCCTACGCTCTGCGCGATGCTGAAATCGCTGTGAAGTACACGTTGAAAGTGAAGGATTTCCTAACCGCTCGGTTTGGTATAAACAATTTACCCCGCTCACTAGGGGCTACAGCTGTCCGATACTTTCTGAACCTATTGGATCGCGACGGATTAAATTATTGGCATACGTTTGGGATGACCGAACGGAGTACGGAAATCTGGAATACTAAAACAGGGAAAGTCGTAACCAAGAAGAGTTTGCTCCCAACCCCTGCCCGACAATTCTGTGAAGGGTTGGCTACATCCTGTTATCACGGGGGGCGCAATGAAACATTCATGATCGGCCCATCGCGCATTGCCGACTGGTTTGATTGGGACCTGAAGGGGGCTTATACCACTGGCTTATGCGATCTCCTAATCCCTGACTATACGCAGATCAGGATGGCCTCATCTCCCCATGACTACATCGGCCATGTCATGGGTTTTGCTTATATACGTTTCAAATTCCCCGAGACTACCCGCTTCCCTTGTCTGGTTGTTCGATCCGACAGGTATGGCCTCCGCTTCCCTCTTGAAGGATATTCCTATGCTACGGCACCGGAAATCGAGTTAGCCCTTCAAATGGGGGCGGATATCACTATCCAGCATGGGGTGATTGTACCTTGGATGGAGGGCAGCAAACCCCTCTTCGAAACTTTTACTCGTCGGATACAGACCATGCGCACTGAGTACCCGAAGAAGAGTCTTGAGGAGGTAATGATCAAGGAAATAGGAAACAGTCTTTATGGCAAGACTGCGCAAGGGTTGAGTGGACAGACAGCTTTTGACGTGAAAACAGGATTATCAAAAACATTGGAGCCTTCCAAAGTTACAAATCCGTACATGGCCGCGCATACCACAGGGCTGATCCGGGGTGTAATCGGTGAGTTATTAAACCGTATCCCCGCGCATCGCACTGTTATCAGCGTGACAACCGATGGCTTCTTAACTGACGCGACCGAGGAAGAATTAGACCTGAGCGGCCCTCTTTGCCGTCGCTATCAAGCGCTGTGTAATGCCCTACATGGTACTGCTGATGACCCCGCTCCCATGCTGGAGCTCAAACATCATGTCCGGCAAATCGTATCGATCAAAACGCGAGGTCAATGCACTTCCGAAACTGGGCGCACCGAACCTGTGCTGGCAAAAGCTGGTGTTAAAAGCCATGGAACTACAGTTGAACAAAATGAACAAATCTTGAAACTGTATTTGGAGCGTGAACCTGACACAAAAACTGATGCGTCACATTTAATCAGCCTACGCGAGCAATGGCTGTCGGAGCGGGATCTTGTAGAAATCCGGAAAAGTGTACGGCTCAGTTACGAATTTGACCAGAAGAGGCAACTGATCAACCCCTGCATGACATCGGTTCGGGATCGAGCACACCTGACTTGCGACTCTATCCCTTGGCGTACCGAAGCCCAGGCTGATCTGGCACGCGCCAGATTTGATGGTTGGAGAGAAGATTACTGTCTAAAAACGCTGGAAGACTGGGAAAGTTGGGAGGACTACTTTGAGTCGTCCATCGCGGTCCAAGGCACCAAACTACGAGTCACTGATGAAGGATCTGAAGGAATTCTGGTGCGTATATTGTTACGCGCGATGACCCAGAAAAAGTGGTTTACGCATAACTTACTCCATCGGGAGATTGCGGAGCTATTCACCCTAGCTGGCTATCCGACTACCGTCGATACCTGTAAAAATAATCGCAAGGGACTGTTACTTGAACACGTTGTTCCAGTGACTAATAGGGTACTTCGTTTGCTGGCTCGTTTACGACAGCAACTGCCGCAGATCCCTTTAGAACCGCTGTTTGCGCCTGAACGGCTCGACGAAGTTCGACGGCGACTCCTCGCTATTGAATGAACATCACGTCCTGAGTAACGCATTACCGTTTGAGACCTAAACGGATGGGGTGGGGGAGTTATGTCCGTATGGGATATAGCGTGAACCCCCTCCCCCCAATTCCGTATCTGACATTCCAATCGTGGTCAATTCATCGATTCACAAATTGATCAGTGTCTCATGTCCTAGTTCTATCCTTGATTTCGGCGCACTGCGGAATCAGTATCATGAGTAGATCACGAGTAAAACGGTTGTGCCCTCAGCTATATATCCCACTATTATCTCGTTGCTGGTTGCCAAGAGTCGGTTACCCCAGTACCCCCTCCTACCCCGAATCATCGTCCGTGACTACTGTAGTCCCCGGCATCCCTACGCTCTCCCCAGTTTCAACAATTAACTAAGGATGAGTGCGTGTTTTGACGCCGCCCATCACCATCATCAAGGTTAATCAACTCTGGAGGGTCTTATGACTACTACGATCACCGCTCGTCCATCCCCCGTAACACTCAAAGCTAGCCAGGAGATTGAGGCTTTTGCCCACATTCTTACTCACGACAACATGTTTGGTCCGCCACGCGGCTGTTACTCTCCAGGCATGCTCAAGCAGCTCTGCGAGCGCCATCTGACAGTCATGAATGATGATCTCGAATTTCATTCGCTGGTATTGAAATTGATTGATACGAAGCCCTCTTGGGGTCGTGTGATATTCAGCAATGAATTGGCAAGTCTTGCCGAACAACGATATGGCATTCAGATGCGCCGTTGGTTTGCGAAGGGATAAAATGAAAGAGGGCATCCTGATGAGGGATGCCCTTGTTTTAATGAGTTGAAAATCCGCGTGTCCGTGGTTCGATTCCGCGTCTGGGCACCATTTTCAGGCAAGTTCGCAGTAGCGAATTGGCAACAGGTTCAAGGTACGAGAGTACAACAAGATAAAGTGTGCCGGCTTAGCTCAGTAGGTAGAGCAACTGACTTGTAATCAGTAGGTCACCAGTTCGATTCCGGTAGCCGGCACCATTCTTCGCCCAGATAGCTCAGTCGGTAGAGCAGCGGATTGAAAATCCGCGTGTCCGTGGTTCGATTCCGCGTCTGGGCACCATCTACAGCAAGGCCTCACAGCAATGTGAGGCCTTTTTGTTTATCGCCTCACCCTCAGTCATCGAGCTGCAATAATCCGCGATTCAATGCATTGCGTACCCGCTCGCCTGCGGCATCATGGCGGAAACAGGCCACCAACTGCATCTGTCCGAGCAAGCGAGAAACCAGTCGCAAGCGCCAGGATAGCGCCTTGATCTCGGGATCATGACGCAGCAAATAGCGGTATAAAACCGGATCAATAACCGCCAGCTCGATCCGTCCCCGGAGTAGTTTCTTTAAGTTGGCGATATCGTTTTGAGCCTCATCGATAACCAGCGTCTTGCGAGCCACCAGGGCATCGAATTCAGGAGTATTGATGTAGCCTGCGACCGTACCAATACGATAGCCAGCCAAATCCTCTAGGCGCAGCCAATCAATAGGAGGCAAACGAGCATCCTGAATGAATGCCAAAGGCGCCTGCAATATGGGATCCGAACAGTAAAACTCGTGCTCCCGTTGAGGCGATGCATACTCAGGGAAAACACCGATATATGAGGTGGAGTGCTGAACCATGGCGACAGCCCGTTTCCAGGGCAAAAAACGGATCTGCAGTTGGTAACCTTCATGCGCCAATGCCATCCGCACTCGTTGGCTAATGATGCCCTGGCCCGGGAGCCGTTCACTCACGTAGGGAGGCCATTCGAGAGAGGCCATCAGTACAACTGGATCTGCAGCCCAAGACCCGGCACTCCAACAGATGCCAAACAACATCCATAGCGTCTTTAAATGCCGATTCATCACAGCCCCTTGTGGCTGTATCTACATACTGAAGACTGTAACAGTCAGCTCAAGAATTGCCCACAAACAGCCGTCGTCACCCGGCCAGCACACATGATGGCCGAATCAATCCAGGAGATCTGGCGCAGTTAACGATTCTAGATGGCAGCTAAAGAGCTAGCGAGAGTGAGTACGAGGGACAGCGAACGTCACACGTTCCTGGACATAAAAGTCTGTAAATTCTGTAAGTTATCTATTATTCATCCCCCCCAGAACCATTCCCCCCCCTTCAGGCTGCTACATCTTTTTTACTTAATTTAAGATATTTGATTGCAATGCCGGAAATTTACGCGTAAGTTAGGCGACATGTCTTGAGAGAGACAGAGAAAAAGTAACAAATAGTTGTTCCTTCTTGCCTTACGCACTTCTTATGAAGTTCCGTCATTCTAGAATACTCCTTCATTGTTAACTCCTTTATCTTTGTCCACTCCATAGAACGTCACACAGAAACACAATTGCATCAAATATTCAGGAGACATTATGTCTAGCACCACTGGTACCGTTAAATGGTTTAACGAAGAAAAAGGTTTCGGTTTTATTTCTCAAAGCAATGGCGGCCCGGACGTTTTCGTTCACTTCCGCGCGATTGTTGGCGATGGTTATAAGTCACTGGCCGAAGGTCAGCG
Source organism: Pseudaeromonas pectinilytica (assembly GCF_054780855.1). Lineage (NCBI taxonomy): Bacteria > Pseudomonadati > Pseudomonadota > Gammaproteobacteria > Aeromonadales > Aeromonadaceae > Pseudaeromonas > Pseudaeromonas pectinilytica. The sequence goes on along the minus strand of NZ_BAAGVN010000114.1, from coordinate 212 downwards.
CGTAACTTTCACCGTTGAAAACGGTCAGAAAGGCCCGCAAGCTGCGAACGTAGTTCCAGCCTAAGCCAAAAAAGGGAGGATGCTCCGCATCCTCTTTTTCTTTCAGCTCCCGTATTAACCCCTCGCCATAAAACGGCGCTGTTCCCTTTACGTGTTGTTGACTATTTTCACCCCACCCGATAACCAGGATTTTGCACTGTTGGGCTCTTGGT
>NZ_BAAGVN010000113.1:0-10450 GCF_054780855.1 Pseudaeromonas pectinilytica | reverse complement strand
GCCGATTATTTGGCCAAGAACGCCTGCCGAACCAAGCAGAGAAAGTCGATACAGAACAGGACCTTGGAAGGCGTTTTAAATGGACTCGCCGCTTAAGGTCCTGTACATGAAATCGGCCAGTGCGCATAAGGGGGGCGTTACGTTAAATCGGACGCCCTTTTTGCTGCCTGTTGTCCGTGCCTGTCATTCAGTAAAGGTGTAGTATCATGTAAACATTGTGGTTTGGTGGGGTGTGTATGAGTGTTATGTCTGTCCGTTTGCCGGATGAGGTAGAGCAGCAGTTGGGGCAATTGGCCCAGTCCACAGGCAGAACCAAATCATGGTTGGCAAACCAAGCTATCCAGGATTATTTGGCGCGAGAAGCCTGGCAGATCACGGAAGTTGAAGCCGCATTGCGTGAAGCGGATGCGGGCGACTTTGTGCCTGAAAAGGAGATGATGGCGAAGTTCAATCGGTGGGGTATCAATGCAGGTTAAATGGCTGCGTAAGGCTGCACTGAACCTTGAGGATGCTCACGATCACTTAGCAAAAGAGAACTCCAGGGTGGCCCAGGAGTTTGTATTAGAGGTGTATCGCTTGGTTCACTTGTTGGTAGATCAGCCAGCAATGGGACGGCCAGGGCGCGTTCCTGGTACACGAGAGCTTGTGCTGCAACCCTATCCGTTCCTCATTCCATACCGAGTGAAGGGCGAGGAGATCCAAATTCTGAGGGTGTTTCATACCCGCTTGCGGCTACCAAGCCACTGGTGAAGGGTGCTTGTAGGTAGGGCGGTATGCGTTTGCGTATGGAGGGGGTCGTGCGGTAACGTACTGCCTAGAACAGACAAACCCCGAAGCTCTGCTGATCAACTTGGCGGAAGATTCAGAGCGTTCGGGGCCGTGACTTAATCACAGGAAGATCATACCACATGGATCACATCAAACAACCCTGCACCGCCAATAAGCGCGGTGGAACTTGACCGACAGAGCACAGCTTGAGCTGTTTCGGGAGCGCCTGCCCCGGAAGCCCTACCATACCGACGAACTCACCACGGGCCTGTCCATTGCGGATGTGAGCCGTGCCCTTGGGGCGCGTTACATTCAACCGAATGGGCCGACACACCGGCACTGGATCGTGTTCGACGTGGATCAGCCAGCCGCTACGTTATCTTGGGATGACGTAGGCGCCCCGGCACCTAACATCACCGTCACGAACAGGGCCAACGGTCATGCCCACCTGATCTACGGATTGGAGACCCCGATCCGCACCGCCCCGGACGGCAACGTGGCTCCGCTGCGTTATGCCGCCGCCATCGAGGCGGCCCTCCGGGAGAAACTGGGGGCTGATCTGGGCTACTCCGGGCTGATCTGCAAGAACCCCCTGCATACCCACTGGTTGGTTCAGGTATGGGAACCCAGAGTATGGCCTTGGGCGAAACTGTACCCTGTTCGAGAAAACGCGCCTGTGGGCCTATAAAGCGATCCGGCAGGGCTGGCCGGGCTACCGCGAATGGTTAGCGGCTTGTGTTGATCGGGCATCGGGATATAACGCCCAGTTCAAGCAGCCGCTCCCCGCAAACGAAGTCCGGCACACGGCCAAGTCCATTGCCAAATGGACGCACCAGCACCTAAGCCCCGCAGGCTTTAGCGCATGGCAAGCAGAGCAGGGAGCCAAGGGCGGTCGCATAGGCGGCAAGGTATCCAAGGGCGGGGGAAGGCCGAGCAAAGCAGCAGATCTTCTGCCGGAGATTCTGCGGCTCAAAGCGTTGGGGTATACCAACCGCGATATAGCGGACGATCTTCAAATATCAGCGGGAAGTGTGTCCAACTATCTCCGCCGTGATCGTGCGTGATCAAAAACAAAGCCATATCAGATAATAGCCCGCAGGGGGCGCCCTTGAGTCTTGAACATCCCTCGAGCGAGCGATCTTGGCGAGGTGGGCAACTGCCGAACCGTAGGCCGTCCATCGCCCCCCTGTTTTATTGGGGGGTGTGGGCGGGGCAGTTATCCACGGAGTGCTCCTTGCTCTTTCGTTTCATTCGTTGGAATGCGGCTGCGGCATTGTCGGCGCGATGTGTCGCTGAGGCTAGCGCCTGTTCCGTTTGCGCGAGGGTCTCCTGTAATTGCCGGACCTGCTGCTCAGTGCGCTTCAGCGTCTCGATGGCGTCACTCTCTGTCCGTGTCGCAGAGCGACGATCTAACTCGACCGCTTCCATGGCGTAATCCATGGTCGCCTGGATACGTTCCTCCGCAGCTAGAGCCCGGGTGTTCGCGGCCTCCAGTTCCTCACGCAGATCCTCGCGTTCCAGTCGGCAATGATTTTCCGTTGCCGCGTACCTTCTCAGGCTCGGTAGCAGCAGTGCCAGTACGATGCCGGCCCCGGCGCTGATGCCCAGCAGGATCATGGGCCACAGGTGCGGTAGCATTTCCCAGCCGGTGATGACGTACACGCGGGTCTGGTCTACTCCGAAATTCTCGACCCACCCTACGGTTGTCAGCCAGCGGTGCAGACTCCAGACCGCGGCTGCAACGACGACAGTCAGTCCCCCGATGAGTGCTCTTTTCATCGCAGATATACCTCCGTGATCTCTGGTCGAAAGTGGCCCAGCTCCTGGCTGACGGTCTCGAGTGCCCGTTCCCGTATCAGTCCCCGGTTTTGTAACTCGGTCATCCGTTCCTGGGCGTAGGAATGACGCAGCCCATGGGCGCCTGTTGACCAACCCAGCGCCCGTTCGGCGGCGGCCGAAACGGAGTTGCTCCAACGCTGGCCGCCGCCGATGTCGTAGTGCGACTGGTAGTAGATCCCGCGGTCTGTGACCTGGAGCGGGGTCTCCAGTCGGCGTGCCTCGAGTTGCGCGGCGAGCTCGTGGGGTATCAGAACCTCCCGAACCAACCCGCCCTTACCGGCCACGGTGTAGATCTCGCCATCACGCCCTGCGAATTTGGATTCCAGGGCGGGGCGTGGATCGGCGGTCCGCTCGGCCTGTGGTTGCAGGGTTAGCAGCTCGTGGGCTCGCAATCCGGCGGCGAATGCGATCTCGGTGGCCAGCGCATATCGGGGGGTTTGGGCAGCGGCGATCCGTTCGACCTGCGCCGCGGTGTAGGCGCGACTCTCGAGCGCCTGCTGCTGTTCGGATCGTACAACCGGGAGCGGTTCACCGAGGGGGAGCTGCTGCGTGACATGCTGCATCATGACCTGCATGGCCTGCCGCTCCATGTCGAGCGTTTTTTGCCCGACCTCCTGACCCCGTTGTTCCAGGTACGCGACGGCCTGTTCGGGGGTGATGGCGGTTAAGCCTCCGGTGATTTTCTCGCTCTTGGCCCATTCCGCAACGCGGGTGAGTGCAGCCTCATAATTGCGAACGGTCCCAACGGAGCGCAGCACCGAGCCCTGCACGGCTCGCATGACGTGGCCGGCCTGCGAGGCGGGGGAACTAAACCGCGGCATCGGCGGGATCTGCGTTTTTGGTGACCCACCGAGCGACCGTGGAATGAACAACTCTGATCCGGTGGTCGCGCAACCAGCGTTGCAGTTCGGCGACCGAGGCGCCGTTGCGTCGCAGTTGTATCAGCTCGCCTCGGTAACGGTCCAGACTGGATTTTGTATAGCGTCGCCGGCGGATCTCGGCGGTCTGCCGGCGCAGCTCGGCCAGTTCGGTGCGGGCGTCAAAAATATCCATGTTTGTTCTCCACGTTAGAACGACCAGCAGCGTTCGCTGCTGCGGCGGGTTTCCCTACCGATTCGCCCCGATCCCCTTTACGTCGGGTGGCCGGACTGTTCGCGCCATACACGGCCTCGTTTAACGTGTGAGGCACACGGGCGTTTTGCTGTCGCCGTCAGAACCCGAGGAGGGTCTCCCTATTTGGCTGTTGGGGTTCAGGAAGCAGTGGCTTGTTTTCGCCGTCTCTCGGATTGGAACCTGTATCCGGTGTAACAGGGTTGCGTTGGAGTGCAACAGTCTCAAGCTCGTTCAGCATAGCCCTACGGTGTGTGCGCATACAATGTGCATTTAAAAATGTGCGTGAATGTGTGGAATAGCCAGCTCCCACGCTATGTATCGACACATTTGTGTGTCGTACATAGCGTGGGAGCGAAGCGCACACATGAGCCCGTTGGGGGCCGCGGCCCCTTCGGGCTCATCAAGGTGCTAAAAGCAGGGCCAGAGCCGAAGGCTCTTGACCGTTACACCGTAACGGGTTACCGTGTCGTTACACGGTAACGGAGGGTTTAATAATGGCAAAAACAGCATCAGAACGGCAGGCCGCATATCGAGCCAGGCCGGATCAGTACCGGCTCAGTCTGTATATAAACGGGGAGGCACGCGCAGCGCTGACCGCGTTGGCTCGACACCGTGGCTGCTCTCAGCGCGAGGTGATCGAGTCGCTGATCGTCGCTGAAAAAAATGCGCTCGTGTCCGCGATGGACATCGACGACCTCGCGCGGTTCTACGAACAGGTTACGCGGTAACGCCAGCCTACCGCGCTGCGCTTGGTGCCTCGGTCACGTGCACGACGGATAGAGCCCGTCGCGGACGTGGCCGAGGTGCGTCGATAACGGGGTTGTAAGCCGGAACCGCCGAAATTTCCGTCACCCCAGTTCCAGCCCCGCCACGAGCGCATCGAGGTCGATGACCTTGTGTGGGATGCGACGACCCGCACCAATACTGGCTTTGCCAGCTTGCCGGAAAAATCGGGGGTTCCGGCTTGGAACCCCCAAAACGAGCAGCCGACCGGGCAGCGGTACGTTACGAAAGCCGCTTGCATATCGTATCTGTATTGTGTATCGTATCTGTATTGATACGATTTACACTGATACGGTACGAAAGGAGCAACGATCATGGCACGTCAGGGCATCACGTTTGAGCAGGTCGCCGCCGTCGCTGATACGCTGGCAGGCGAGGGTCAGCAGCCGACTATCCGGGCGGTGCGCGAGCGGTTGGGCGACACCGGCAGCCCGAACACCATCCACAAGCATCTGGCCGCGTGGCGTGAGGCTCGCCCGGTGGCCGCCGCCGCTGCGCCGGAACTGCCGCAGGCGCTGACCGCTGCCATTGCCGCCGAGATCGAGCGGGCCGCATCGCAGGCACGCGGCGAGATCGAGGGCCGTCTGGTGCAGGCACAGGCAGAAGCCGCCGAACTGGCCGCCGCTGGCGAGGTGCTGGAAGGCGAGCGCGACGAGTTGGCCGAGCAGGTGGCCGTGCTGACCACTGAGCGCGACACGCTGGCGGGCAAAGCCGCGCAGCAGGCCGCCGACTTGGCCGAGGCGCAGCAGCGCATCGAGCGCGAGCAGCAGGCGGCAGAGTCGGCCCGGCTGGAGGTGGCAACCGCCCGGCACAAGATCGAGGCGCAGGCCGAGCGCGTGAGCGAGCAGGCCGCCGAGCTTGAGCGCCTACGCGCCGCACTGGCCGAGGCACAGCAGGGCCGCACCGCCGCCGAACAACAGGCCGCCGTGCTGGCCGCCAAGCTGGAGGCGTGCGCCGACCGTGTGAGCCGCGCAGAGGCCCGCGCCGAGCAGATCGAGCAGCAGGCCGCCAAGGCAGCACAGGCCCACGACACCGCCCGCGCCGCAGCGGCGCAGGAAATCCGGCAGGCGCAGGCCGAGCGCGACGACGCCCGCAAGAACGCCGCCGAGGCCCGCGAGCAAGCCGCACGGCTGGCCGGGCAACTGGAGGCGCTGCAACGGCAGCAGGACAAAGCCGAGGCCGCCGAGAAGGCCGCCAAGACGCCGAAAGGGAAGGGGGGCGAGTGATGCCGACCGCCGCCCAGTTTCAAGCCCTGCACGACGAACTGCGGCAGCTTGGCGCGGTATTCGTGCAGGCGGCCAACCTGGGCGATCAGGAGCTTGCATTGTGGGGTTCCAAGCCGGAACCCCCGATTTTTCCGGCAAGCTGGCAAAGCCAGTATTGGTGCGGGTCGTCGCTAAACAGTTGTTTTACGGCACTGGTACGCCATTGGCTGAAATCCCCGGCTTGCACAGCCAGAACATGCGCGACAAACCATGTCGGATAGTCTCAGCAGCCGGAAACTTCGCCTGCGACCTTTTCCGACAGAATTTTCGGGGATTCCGGCTTACAACCCCTTTATTCGCATCCCACACAAGGTCATCGACCTCGATGCGCTCGTGGCGGGGCTGGAACTGGGGTGACGGAAATTTCGGCGGTTCCGGCTTACAAGGGGTCGTCTCAGAAAACGGAAAATAAAGCACGTTAAGCCGGGTGAAGTGGCCGTAGCGGCCTGAATTTTCCTGCGCCGACCTTGGTACTGCAGCGCCACAGGTAATCTCCGGTCAGGTTGATGTGCTCCCAGCCGAGCGGCGACAGGTACTGCAACAGGGCATCATCGACGGCTTGGCCGTGGCCGCGCAAGGCGTTCGCGGCCCGTTCCAGGTAGGCCGTGTTCCACAACACGATGGCGGCCGTCACCAGGTTGAGGCCGGAAGCGCGGTAGCGCTGTTGCTCGAAACTGCGGTCGCGGATTTCGCCCAGGCGGTTGAAGAACACGGCGCGGGCCAGCGCGTTGCGCGCTTCGCCCTTGTTCAGCCCGGCATGCACGCGGCGGCGCAGTTCGACGCTTTGCAGCCAGTCCAGGATGAACAGGGTGCGCTCGATGCGCCCCAGCTCGCGCAGGGCGACCGCCAAGCCGTTCTGGCGCGGGTAGCTGCCGAGCTTCCTGAGCATCAGCGAGGCCGTCACCGTGCCCTGCTTGATCGAAGTGGCCAGCCGCAGGATTTCGTCCCAATGAGCGCGGACGTGCTTGATCTTGAGCGTGCCGCCGATCATCGGTTTCAGCGCCTCGTAGGCGGCATCGCCCTTCGGGATGTAGAGCTTGGTGTCGCCCAGGTCACGGATGCGCGGCGCGAAGCGGAAGCCCAGCAGGTGCATCAGTGCGAACACGTGATCGGTGAAGCCCGCCGTGTCGGTGTAGTGCTCCTCGATGCGCAAATCGGATTCGTGGTATAGCAGGCCGTCGAGGACGTAGGTCGAATCGCGCACGCCGACGTTCACGACCTTGGTGTGGAACGGCGTGTACTGGTCAGAAATGTGGGTATAGAACGTCCGGCCGGGGCTGCTACCGTATTTCGGGTTGATGTGGCCGGTGCTCTCGGCCTTGCTGCCGGTGCGGAAATTTTGGCCGTCCGACGATGAAGTGGTTCCGTCGCCCCAATGCCCAGCGAATGGATGCCGGAACTGCGCGTTGACCAGATCGGCCAGCGCCGCTCCGTAGGTTTCGTCGCGGATGTGCCAGGCTTGCAGCCAAGCTAGTTTGGCGTAGGTCGTGCCCGGGCAGGACTCAGCCATCTTGGTCAGACCCAGGTTGATCGCGTCGGCGAGGATCGTGGTTAGCAGCAAGTTCTTGTCCTTGGCCAAGTCGCCCGATTTCAGGTGCGCAAAGTGCCGGGTGAAGCCCGTCCATTCGTCCACCTCCAGCAGCAGTTCGGTGATCTTGACGTGCGGCAGAATCATCGCCGTCTTGTCGATCAGGGCCTGCGCGGTGTCGGGCACCGCCGCATCGAGCGGCGTGATCTTCAGACCAGACTCCGTGATTATGGCGTCCGGCAGCTCGTTGGCCAGCGCCATGCGGTTAACGGTGTCGAGCTGCGCTTCCAGCAGCGTCAGCCGTTCATGCAGATATTGTTCGCAGTCGGTGGCCACGGCCAGCGGCAATTCGCTGGACCGCTTGAGGCTGGCGAACTTCGCGGGCGGCACCAGGTAGTCCTCGAAGTCCTTGAACTGGCGCGATCCCTGCACCCAGATGTCGCCGGAACGCAGCGCGTTCTTCATCTCCGACAGCGCGCACAGTTCGTAGTAACGCCGGTCGATGCCGGTGTCGGTCATCACCAGTTTCTGCCAGCGCGGTTTGATGAAGTCGGTCGGCGCGTCGGCTGGCACCTTGCGGGCGTTGTCGCTGTTCATGCCGCGCAGTACCTCGATGGCGTCGAGCACGTCCTTGGCAGCGGGCGCGGCCCGTAGCTTGAGCACGGCGAGGAATTCCGGCGCGTAGCGGCGAAGCGTGGCGTAACTCTCGCCGATGCGGTGCAGGAAATCGAAGTCCTCGGGCTGCGCGAGCTTCTGCGCCTCGGTGACGCTCTCTGCGAAGGCGTCCCAGGACATGACGGCCTCGATGGCGGCGAACGGGTCGCGGCCCGCTTGCTTGGCCTCGATCAGCGCCTGGCCGATGCGGCCGAACAGCCGCACCTTAGCGTTGATCGCCTTGCCGGACGCCTGGAACTGCTGCTGATGCTTGTTCTTGGCGGCGTTGAACAGCTTGCCCAGGATACGGTCGTGCAGGTCGATGATTTCGTCGGTGACGGTGGCCATACCTTCGATGGTGAGCGCCACCAAGGTCGCGTAGCGCCGCTGCGGCTCGAACTTGGCCAGATCGGCGGGCGTCATCTGGCCGCCCTCGCGGGCGATCTTGAGTAGCCGGTTCTGGTGAACCAACCGCTCGATGCCAGAAGGCAGGTCAAGTGCCTGCCACGCCTTGAGGCGTTCGATGTGCTCCAGCATGTGCCGCGAATTTGGCTTGACAGGTGACTGGCGCAGCCAGGCCAGCCAGGTCGTCTTGCCGTTGTCCCGGCGCTTGAGCAGGTCATCGAGGCGACGGCAATGCGCATCCGACAGCGGTTCGGCTAAGGCGTCGTAGATGTGTCGGTTGGCGCGGGTGATCGCCTCGGCACTCGCCCGCTCGACGGCGTTAAGGGCAGGCAGAATGACCGACTGTCGCCGCAGATGCTCGATCAAGGCGCTGGCCAGCACCACGCCCTTGTCGGTTTGCATGGCCAGCTCGGTCAGCGTGTGGACGGCCTGCCGGTAGTGGCTCATGGTGAACGGCTGGAAGCCGAACACCGTTTGCAGTTCGACCAGGTGCTCGCGCCGGGTCTGCTCTCGCTTCCCATACTCGTCCCAGCTTTCAATGCTGACCTTGAGCTGGTCGGCGACCAGCTTCAGCAAAGACGGAAACGGCGGTTCATTGACACCCAGGATTACGCCAGGAAAGCGCAGGTAGCAAAGCTGTACGGCGAAGCCCAACCGGTTAGCTGGGCCGCGCCGTTGCCGGATGATGGACAGGTGTGGGATGCAAATAAAGTCCCATCCTAAGCTACGCCAATTTTCAGGACTGTTTTGAAAGACTCAGGCTTGGCAGGCGGGTAAAGTGTCATTCTGAAAGGATCGCGTGGCATTGGGCGCGGCCTGAATCGTGAAAATAAAGTCTCATACTTTCGAGCGTCTGAATCGTCGCCCACTACCGCCGGGACTGAGACACCAACAAGGGGGGCGTATGCCCAAAACCCGAAAACACCTCACCCCGACCGAAGCAGAGGCCAAGGGGCTTCTATGCCGTAAGCACCTCAAGGAACGCCTCCGCCTCATGCCGGGACTAAACACCAAGCCCGCTGGCAGTGTCTGGCAAGGTCAGGGGGCTTATGATGTGTACAACCCAGCCGAGTGCGTGCCGTGGCGCTGGATGCCTGGGCGTGCCCAAGTCCGTCGCCAGCACGTCGCAGCGCAGGCAAAAGACCTGATCGCCGCAGGCTGCATTGTGCTCGACACCGAAACCACCGGCCTCGGTGATGACGCCGAGATTTGCGAGATAACCATACTCGACGTGACCGGCGCACCGATCCTCGACACGCTGGTACGCCCGACCCGGCCAATCCCGGTCGAGGCGACAGCGATTCACAAAATCACCGACGCCATGGTGGCCAGTGCGCCGAGCTGGCCCGAGGTGGCCGAGCAGTACGCCGCCGCCGTTGCTGGCCGAACCGTCGTTGCCTACAACGTCGCTTTTGATGCGCGCTTGCTGCGGCAGACCTATCAGATACACGGACTCACCGCGCCAGTGTTGACGACCGCTTGCGCGATGCTGATGTATGCCGAGTGGCATGGAGAGTACGACCGGAGCCGCGACCGCTGGCGATGGTTGAAGCTGATCGAGGCTGCGACCGACTGCGGCGTGGCAGAAGACGGCGCACACCGCGCCCTTGCCGACGCCCGCATGACGCTGGGTGTGCTGCGATACTTGCAGCGCCGCACGAACGGACGGCGACCGGCAGGGCCGAAAGTGGCCACCGTCCCGCAGGAGGCTTTGCCCTCTGTTTTAGGATGAAACTCTATTTCAAAGAATGAGACTTTATTTGTACGGATGAATCTTTATTCGCATCCCACAACAGGTCGCTATCGCTAAACGTGTAATGTCGGATCAGATCGTCTTTGATGTCCGGTAACGCCAGCAGGCTTTCGCGCTCGGCGGCGGAGAGAATCGAACGGCGGGGCATGCGAATTCCTTTTATTTGTCACATCTTTTACTACAATGACCGTTTACACACCTTAGAAAAGGTGACGGATTAAGTGACATATATTGACACCGTCGCGTGCCAAAATCACAGTGTCACATAATCGAACGTATATGTGACAGGATCAAAATGCTGATTGGCTACATGCGGGTATCGAAAGCGGATGGTTCCCAGGC
>NZ_BAAGVN010000112.1:0-3428 GCF_054780855.1 Pseudaeromonas pectinilytica | reverse complement strand
TGATGGCTCATGATGTCCCTCTGGGATGCGCTCCGGATGAACATGATGATCTCATATCAGGAACTTGTTCGCACCTTCCCTAGCGTAAGGCTTGGCTTCCACGTCAATGCTGAGCCTACGCTAGCTGCTTGTTCAATATGTTCAGACCACCAGGCCATCATTTCTCGGCGTCGCTCCAGATAATCTGTGCGGTTGTAGGCACTACGGACCTCGTCTTTATCTGAGTGCGCCAGCGCAGCTTCGATAACATCCGCATCAAATCCCTTCTCATTGAGGGTTGTACTGCCCAAAGCTTGTAGACCGTGCGCAACCAATCACCCTTAAGACTCATATGTGCAGAATTTTAACCAGGATGATCACTGAATCGAATCATGCTTGACCGATGATTATTGTCAAGTCGTTCACCCTATCTGAAGCTAGGCCTAGGTTGAGGTGTATTCCAGACTGACACTACCTTGATTGATTTTTGATAAATCACTATGATTAAAATTGAATCAAATAAAATAATTGGGGTTGGTACATGAAGAACAACATGACACAAGCAGCAACTAAGGTACTGACCGCGCACGTGCCACTATCGATGGCTGACAAAGTTGACCAGATGGCCGCCCGACTTGAACGCTCACGCGGCTGGATCATGAAACAGGCACTTTCCGCATGGATCGCTCAAGAAGAGGATCGTGATCGATTGACCCAAGAGGCGTTGGCAGACGTGGACGCAGGTCTCGTTATTGATCATCAGGCGGTGCAGGCTTGGGCTGACAGCCTCGGCACCAACCAGCAGTTGCCGGTTCCGCGTTGATGGAACTTAAGTGGACCAGTAAGGCGCTGTCAGATTTGGCGCGCTTATATGATTTTTTGTCTCCGGCTAACCAGCCCGCCGCAGTGCGGGCGGTGCGGGGGTTGACGCAGGCCCCAACCATTTTGCTAACCAATCCTCGCATTGGAGAGCAACTGTTCCAGTTCGAACCACGCGAGGTTAGACGGATTTTGGTTGGAGAGTACGAGGTTCGTTACGAGATCTTTGATTCGAGCATCTACGTGCTGCGGCTGTGGCATAGCCGAGAAAATCGTTGAAATCAGACTTTGGACAAAATGAAATCAGCTGACTTGACGCCAGTAGGGCCGAAATCCCAGATATCCAGATATAGAGTGAGCTCTAGCCACAATCAAAAAGAGTTTTGCTTCTGCGCAGAGCTGATAGCGGTGGGCAAGAAGGGTTCCGTTTTACGATCTAGAGAATGGGAACAACTGCGTTGATGATACGGCGGAGAACCTAGGTCTTCGCTGTTCCGCTATATGTGAATGGCTGCCTGTGCAATAAATTCTGATGTTTTTCCCCAGGTATCGCTTGCCAAGTGTGGTACCCCGTGTGGTACCCCAACGCAAAAAACACCTCAAAAGCACAAAGGGTCAGCCTCATGACGAAGCTAACCCTTTGTTTTATATGGTGCCGGTAATAGGAGTCGAACCTACGACCTTCGCATTACGAAGCCCTGTTTTTGCAATCCAAAGCAGTCCGATTATGTCCGATTTTTTGCATATAAAATATTGATATTTATGTTGTTTATCGATAAGTCTTATCCGAGATTGTCCGATGCGGTTTGCCCCTATACAATGCTTTTTAAGTACGCGAGCAAGTACGCGAGAATAGCATGATCAAGACAGATAGAGAGTGTAGCGCCTTGGTGCCTCCAGAAGGAAAGCTCCGGGTTGTGATGGCTGTTTCCAGTGGAGGCAATAAGGGACTCTGTTTGGAGGCTAGAGCTGGGGCCGCGTCCAAAAGCTGGTTGTATCGCTACTACATTGCGCAGAAACAGCACAAAATGACTCTCGGTAGTTATCCATCTATGGGGTTGGCGCAAGCCAGAGAGGCCCATTCTCAAGCTGCGNATGCTGATCCTGGATGAGCTGTTCGAGCAATGGCTAACCCATAAATCCACGGTTAAACGCCGTAATGGCGTACAAACCGAGATCAGTCCTAGAACGGCATCAGATTATCGTCGTATCTACCAGGCTCATTTGGAAAAAGCTCTTGGTAAACAGCGTGTCTGTGATATCTCCATGGCTGTCTTGCATCGCCATTACCAGAAACTGCAAAGAGTAAGCCTGGAAGGGTTGCGTAAAGCGATGGGGATCATGAACCAGGTGATGGAGGAGGCCATGCGACGCCAGTTGGTGGAGATGAGCCCAACTCTGGCCCTCAAGCCCAAGATTTATAATGCAACTCCTAACCCGCCGAGAGAGCGATGGCTGCCGATTGGGGAGCTACAAGCCTTGTGGTCAGCTCTGGAGGAGGGCGTTACAGGAGGCGGTGCCTTGGCTGCTGGGGGGCGTGGTGTTGCCGCCAGTACCGTTCTTTCTGGCAGTGTTGCCAATGCCATCAAGATGATTATCCTGACCGCCGTTCGACGGGGTGAAGTGATATCGATGCAGTGGGCACATCTGGATGGCGATCGCTGGACTATCCCCGAGACCAAGAGTGGACGTCCTCATGTGGTGACGCTGTCTCCCTTGGCCCAAGCCATTATTGAGGAGCAGAGGATGATCTGTTCACCAATCAGCCCCTACGTATTTGAATCGAGCACGAAGCTTGGTCATTCCATCACCGGGGATGCGTTAATGCGAGCGCTTGACCGGCTACAAAAGCGAAAAATGGCTGAATTTGAATCCTTCAGTGTGCATGACCTTCGGCGCAGCGTTGCCAACTGTTGTGGTATTGAGCTGGGTGCTGGCCCGCTCGAAATTGAGCATATGCTGAATCACCAGATCAGCGATAAGTTGCTGAGGACCTACCAAGCTGGGGCTCTGCGTAATCCTGAAAAGTTACGAGCGCTGTTTTTACGTTGGGGAGAGTTTGTGGCGCAAAATATAGCGGCTAATCCCAATGCGGTTGCTCAACATCCGTCAAATGTTGTGACAGTCCAGTTCGGGAAGCGATAGCCACCCGTATAGGTTCGAGGGGAAGTCATCGTGAACAAGTATTGGGTAGGCGGTGAGCAGACAGAGTACCAGCCCGGTTCGGATGAGCTGGTTCTTGCTAATCTGCTCGATATTGTTGATCCAGATGAAATCAATGATGTCGAGTTACTGCTTCTATCAAAGCTGTATGACGAAGTCCTGACCAGTCGTTTACCGATGGGGGCAATTCTTAGTTCAACGCTAATGTCGTGGCATAGACGCTGGCTGGGAAGGGTTTATAAGTGGGCAGGGGAACTTCGGACCGTCAATATGAGCAAAGGAGGGTTTAACTTTGCCGCGGCACCACGAATCCCCAAGCTGCTTAGCGAACTGGATGCTAACCAGATGTCACGATTGACACCTTGCTTTGGCATGAGTCGCGCCGAGCTCATTGCTGCGATTGCCGAGGTGCATGTTGAATTGATCCTGATCCACCCCTTTCGGGAAGGGAATGGCCGCCTAGCTCG
>NZ_BAAGVN010000111.1:0-2744 GCF_054780855.1 Pseudaeromonas pectinilytica | reverse complement strand
CGAGCTAGGCGGCCATTCCCTTCCCGAAAGGGGTGGATCAGGATCAATTCAACATGCACCTCGGCAATCGCAGCAATGAGCTCAGCGCGACTCATGCCAAAGCAAGGTGTCAATCGTGACATCTGGTTAGCATCCAGTTCGCTAAGCAGCTTGGGGATTCGTGGTGCCGCGGCAAAGTTAAACCCTCCTTTGTTCATATTGACGGTCTGAAGTTCCCCTGCCCACTTATAAACCCTTCCCAGCCAGCGTCTATGCCACGACATTAGCGTTGAACTAAGAATTGCCCCCATCGGTAAACGACTGGTCAGGACTTCGTCATACAGCTTTGATAGAAGCAGCTCATCCGAACCGGGCTGGTACTCTGTCTGCTCACCGCCTACCCAATACTTGTTCACTATGACTTCCCCTCGAACCTATACGGGTGGCTATCGCTTCCCGAACTGGACTGTCACAACATTTGACGGATGTTGAGCAACCGCATTGGGATTAGCCGCAATATTTTGCGCCACAAACTCTCCCCAACGTAAAAACAGAGCTCGTAACTTTTCAGGATTACGCAGAGCCCCAGCTTGGTAGGTCCTCAGCAACTTATCGCCGATCTGGTGATTCAGCATATGCTCAATTTCGAGCGGGCCAGCACCTAGCTCAATACCACAACAGTTAGCAACGCTGCGACGAAGGTCATGCACACTGAAGGATTCAAATTCAGCCATTTTTCGCTTTTGTAGCCGATCAAGCGCTCGCATTAACGCATCCCCGGTGATGGAATGACCAAGCCTCGTGCTCGATTCAAATACGTAGGGGCTGATTGATGAACAGATCATCCTCTGCTCCTCAATAATGGCTTGGGCCAAGGGAGACAACGTCACCACATGAGGACGTCCACTCTTGGTCTCGGGGATAGTCCAGCGATCACCATCCAGATGTGCCCACTGCATCGATATCACTTCACCTCGTCGAACGGCGGTCAGGATAATCATCTTGATGGCATTGGCAACACTACCAGAAAGAACGGTACTGGCGGCAACACCGCGCCCCCCAGCCGCCAAAGCACCGCCTCCTGTAACACCCTCCTCCAGAGCTGACCACAAGGCTTGTAGCTCACCAATCGGCAGCCATCGCTCTCTCGGCGGGTTAGGAGTTGCATTATAAATCTTGGGCTTGAGGGCCAGAGTTGGGCTCATCTCCACCAACTGGCGTCGGATGGCCTCCTCCATCACCTGGTTCATGATCCCCATCGCTTTACGCAACCCTTCCAAACTGATTCTTTGCAGTTTTTGGTAATGGCGATGCAAGACCGCCATGGAGATATCGCAGACCNGATCTCGGTTTGTACGCCATTACGGCGTTTAACCGTGGATTTATGG
This sequence comes from Pseudaeromonas pectinilytica, assembly GCF_054780855.1. NCBI lineage: Bacteria > Pseudomonadati > Pseudomonadota > Gammaproteobacteria > Aeromonadales > Aeromonadaceae > Pseudaeromonas > Pseudaeromonas pectinilytica. Next base: position 1,377 of record NZ_BAAGVN010000111.1, on the reverse strand, counting down.
GTTAGCCATTGCTCGAACAGCTCATCCAGGATCAGCATTTGCTCATTCTTTTTCTTGGTATCAGCCACCACCTGGCGAGGGTCAATACCCTGTTTAACCAGAAGTGCAGCTTGAGAATGGGCTTCTCTGGCTTGCGCCAACCCCATTGATGGATAACTACCGAGAGTCATCTTGTGCTGTTTCTGCGCAATGTAGTAGCGATACAACCAGCTTTTGGACGCGGCCCCAGCTCTAGCCTCCAAACAAAGTCCCTTATTGCCTCCACTGGAAACAGCCATCACAACCCGGAGCTTTCCTTCTGGGGGCACCAAGGCGCTACACTCTCTATCTGTCTTGATCATGCTATTCTCGCGTACTTGCTCGCGTACTTAAAAAGCATTGTATAGGGGCAAATCGCATCGGACAACATTGGATGAGCTTGATCGATAAACAATATAAACATCAACATCTTATATGCAGAAAATCGGACGAGATTGGACTGCATTGGATTGCAAAAACAGGGCTTCGTAATGCGAAGGTCGTAGGTTCGACTCCTATTACCGGCACCAGTTAAAACAAAGGGTTAGCTTCTTCACGAGGCTAACCCTTTGTGTTTTTTAGCTCCATACCCCTCCTGGTACCCCTCTTTTGCTAGTTGCTTAGCGAGCAGGCTGGGAAGATTGTCAGCAGAGATTATTTGCTACTACAGAACAAGTTTGCGCTAACCCCCATTAACCAAAGTCTTTTTGAGGGATCGCATAACCCATATAACACAGCACAGAGCCTTAAGCCCTTAACGAATATTTTTCAATGAATACGCAATACGTCACTTAGGAGAGCCCATATCACGCGCGTATATATTGGTCAGCCAATCACATTCTAAAGGGGGGGGGATTCGGAATCAGCCTCTACAGGCTTCAACAGCTCAAGGACATCGACACCCAACGCATGAGCCAGTCGCTCCAATCCATCAATGCTGATGTTGGTTACGCAACGCTCTAATTGTGAGACGTATGTTCGATGAAAATCGGCAAGCTCTGCTGCTTTCTCCTGGCTCAACTCCTGCGTTTTTCTTAACCGCTTGAGATTATAGGATATGCGCTGTCTAGCTGATTGGTCAGTTGGGATCTTTTTCATACATAGATCCTCGCCTGACACCGTGCTAGCATCTACAGAGCATGAATCTACTGCTTTTGAATCTCACCTCAACCGGATGGACCCATGAAGATATTCTTGCCTGTTGTTTCATCATTTTTTTTAGCCGCATGTTCAACTTCAGCTACTTTTTACAATCCCAATATCAGCGATCCTGTCGCTCTAAATAGCTGATCCTAATTTCGCTCCAGTTGCATAAGCCCATGTCCATTACCGGGGAACGGGGCGGCATGATCCAGGAAG
>NZ_BAAGVN010000110.1:0-15868 GCF_054780855.1 Pseudaeromonas pectinilytica | reverse complement strand
GCACGACGTTCATCGGCCGGCAGATGCTTTGGATGGGTGTCCACGAGCACTCCCTGTAAGATAGTAATTAATTACTATCTTACTACAAGAGGCAACTCAAACAAGAGAAAACCCGACGTACTCGTCAATATCTAGAGTCTGCAATGGGCTTAACGTGCTTTATTTTCCGTTTTCTGAGACGTCCCCTCATTGAGCGTGCGCGGTCAGGATGATTGCGATGAAACGCAAACAAATGCCAGTTGGCCGAATCATGCCTTGTCCTCTCGAGTGGTGCGAAACTGGCCCATTGCAACGGCCAGCCAGTAGGCCGCCTGATAGTGCGGCCACGCCGCAAGCTTTGGATCGGCTGCGCGATGCTGGACACGCTCATAGAGTGTGCGCACCCGTTCCGCGATGGGGCCGTCCGGCTGCTCGATGATGGCGTGCAGCAGCCCGGCAAATGCCTCGTGGTCGCCACGGGTGATGATCTCGTCGATGCCCGCCAACGATTCCAGCGGATTGCCGGAAAGCCGGACTGACTCTAGCTTCCCCGCCCAGCCTGCCGCCGCTATCTTTCCCATGTCCTCAATCGACACGGGTGTCCCCGATTTAGCCTTGCCGTCGAGGGCATGGATAAAGCCGTCGATGGTGCCGGTTGCCTCGCCCTCTGCCCCTAGCTGTCGATCCAGCGCACGGCAGACCCACCGCACAAACGCCTCCCAGCCCGCCCGCGAGATAACGTCTCGGCCCTCGTGCTGAAAAAAATACTGATCGCGGGCAGTCGTCGGCCATGTCCACCGCAGCAATCGCTGTCGCCAAATTCTTGGAAGTAGTCAGCCCGCAAAAATAGGAATTGCAGGCTGTTGAGTTTGTCGATTGCCATCTGTCAGCCTCTGTCGCTCGCCAGCTCGATCAGGCATCCGATGTCATCTAGCGCCACGGTCAGCGCGTCGGATCGTGCTTGCCGGACATCGACTTTCATATAGTGGTACTTGGGGCTGCAATATGTCGTTGCGCCACAGGCATCGGCAAGCGCCTTGATCGCCCACCGCCACCTGTCCCAGTGAGGACGATCCGGCCACTGGTTTCGCTGAGGCCAGTCATCAGGACGGTCAAGTGGATGCCGCCCGACCTCGATGTCGTCCAGCATCTGCCCGAGGACTACCAGCGCCCGTGCCGCATCCGGTGACGGCTCACCAAGCTCAGTAGACAGGACGGCAAGTGCTGGGCGTGCTCTGGCGGCGGCTCGCTGTAGATCGTTCATCGTTGCATCCATCGTTTCAGTCGCTCGACGAACGTCATCGGTTTCTTTTTAGCTGGCTCAGTGAGAGGATTCTTCGTTACCCATATGGGTAGTTCAAGAGGCAATACGATTGCTTCCTTGATTACTTTCCTCTCTGTTTCTGTTCCCTTACTTGTTGCCACGCATCTACCCTCTTCATGCACCTATGCCGATGGCTGAGCAGGCTGTTGCTGATCTTCGATAGCCGTTGCACTACCCGCTTCGCGGCCTTTCTTGCGTGTTGCCGTTCCGCTTCCAGCTCTCTTCAGGTAGCTGCGCAGCGTTGGTGTTGCCAGAGATACACCAAGCTGCTTTAGCTGCTCGCTGACCTGCTCCAGAGTATAGCCACGGGCCTGCATTGCTTTGATGTCCTTTGCAAGCAGCTTAATGGCCTCTTGCTTGCTGACCGGGCGTTTCTTGTTCTCAACGGCAGGTAGTTCTTTCAGTTTTGCGCTGATCTGCTCGACATGCTCAACGGTGAGTGTGGCCATGTGCTTGCTCCATTCCTGTAATCAACAAAACTCGCTTGACATCATACGCTTTTGCGTGTTCAGAGGCAACGCGCTATGATAGCAGAATCATGGCTGTAAGCAGACATGCAGGACGGCCATTGTATGACACATGCCGGAACGCCTCGCGCCCCGACCTGTATCATTCAATGGACGCCACTTGTTCGGCGCTGCGCTTCTCACAAGATGGCTCTTTCGTCCTGCCCCCTCGCGCCGGGGGTGGCGTTTGCAGCTTGCTATCAAGCAGTTTTCAAGGGGGTCGCAAGGGTGCCGTTCGTTTGCATTGGCGATGAGCCGCTTACAGCAAAGCTCACGCTGCGGTTACAGCCAGATGAGCGCGATGCGCTGCATGCCGAGGCGGATGCACGTGGTGTCAGCATGAGCGCCCTTGTCCGTGATCTGTACTTCGGCGCTGCCGTTGTCAGTGATGTGAATCGTGATCTGGTTGCAGAGTTGATCCGGCTTGGTGCTGTAGTTCGCTCCGCATGGGATTCTGCCGGTGCAAGCCAGTCACCCTACTTCCCACCTCTCGCGGAGGCCATTGTTGATCTGCAAAAGTTCGCTCGGACGCTGGCCGGAAAGATCAAGCCGATCCGCGTCCGGTATGATCGCGCCGCTGATGTTGTCGAGTTCGTTGGAAAGTCAGATGGCGTGGCACTGGAAGCTATTGTGACGTTGCGTCTTCTGCCCACAGAAAAATACCAACTTGCGTTGGATGCGGAGATGGCGGGTATTACACCCGGCGCACTCGTTCGACGTCGGATATTCGGTCGCCCGGTGTCTGCGAACATAAATCGCGTGATGCAGCGGCGTATCCGGTCGCTGATGGCGATGTTGCAACATTTCCTCGCAGAGCATCGTAGTCGGGACTACCCAGAGATTTATACGACGCGGAGTGTACTGGCGGCGCTCTTCAAGAGGCTGGGACATGATCTCAAAGCACATTCGTAACCCAGATGCGAAGGCCGCGAAGCATCGTCGCATTATCAAGCTGGTCGAGTACATCCTCAATCCACAGACTGAGAGCGCGACGGAGAAATGCGTCTATCACGGCGCACGCGGGTTCATCACTGCTGAACGGTCGATGCAGCTTGGCGAGATGATCGCACTTTCGGAAGATGCCACGCGAAGCAAGAACACTGTGGAGCATTTTGTTCTGAGCTTGCGGGAGGGTGAGAAGCCGACACCTGAGCAGGTCGAGGAGATGATAACGATCTGGCTCAGGGAACTTGGGTTGAGCGATTGTCAGATTATCTATGGTCTGCACGAGGACACTGATAACTACCACCTGCACATAGCAGTCAACCGGATGCACCCTGAGCGACTGGAGTGCATCAAGATCAACGGTGGCTTCTCGAGGGAAGCGGAGCATCGGGCGATTGCATTGATCGAGCACGCGCAAGGCTGGAAGTCCGAGAAAAATGCTCGATACACGGTACTTCCAGACGGCACGCTGGCCTACCGAGGCGAGAACGGTGAGGCTGTGCCGGATGCGGGCTGGTCGGCTGATTTGGCACTCAGACGGCGGCAAACCGATGACCGTAAAGAGCTGCGGCGACGGCATGAGCGTGAGCGGCGAGAGTTGGAGGCTGTTGAAGCTACGAAGGCGCAGCGGCAGGCGGCGCTCGATGAGCTGAGAACACGCCAGCTTGCTGAGCAGTTGGCGCAGAAAACGCAGCAGAAGGCGGAGCGCGTGGCATTGCGTAGCGCCCTCCCCGCCTCTCGGGCACGTGAAAATGTCGCGATCAGCCAGCGAGCCATCGACATCGAAACTCGCACAGGCGTGCAGAGCGCCGAGCGTACCGCCAAAGAGGTTGCCGGGCCGATCTTGCGGTCGGCATCGAGTTGGGCGCAGTTGCACGCGGAGCTGGCCGCCGTGGGGTGCCGCTTCGAGCGCGAAGGGAGCGGTGCATTGATCTGGGTTGGAGACACGCCCGTCAAGGCCAGCCAAGCCTGCCGAAAGTCATCCTTGCCTAAGTTGGAGAAGCGTCTGGGTGCATATGATCCTGCTCCCGAAGGGATGGTGATTTCAGAGCGGGAGTTGGAGCCACTCAAGCCGGATGCCCCTCGCATGAGCGACTACATGCGCGAGCGGCGGCAGTACGAGCGGGAGCGGAAACAGGAAACGGCAGCACTGCGCGAGCGTCATCGGTTGGAGCAAGAGGCGGCGTGGTCACGCTACGAAGTGCGGCGCGATGCACTGCTGGCTGGCCATGCGGGCAGGAATCGGTATGCCTTGGGCGCTGTTGCACGCGCTGAGTGGCTGGCCGAGCGGGATGAGCTGATCCAGCGGCAGAGTGGCGAGCGTCACCGGCTGCGGAAACGGTTGCCAGCTTTTCCCGGCGTGGAGGACTGGTATCGGCGACTGGATGAGCTAGGACTGGCCGAACTTTGGCGACATCGAAATAGCGATCAGGCGCTGCTGGTCGGCGATGCGGACACCCCTGCCCTGCCCCCTCGGGACATCCGGGCGTTCGTGGCCGAGGTGCGTGGGCGTCAGGTTGTATTCCGGCGACTGGATGATGCAGGCCCTGCATTTGTTGATTGTGGTCGGCGGATCGACGTGACTGCCTCGAATGATCGTGATGCGGCACGGGCGGCGCTGCAACTGGCGAAGGCGAAGTGGGGGCGGGTCACGGTCAGCGGGCCACCTGAGTATCAGCAGATGATGCTGGAGCTGGCTGCGGAGATGGGGGTGCAGATTGCAAACCCCGAGCTGCAAGAGCGGCTGAATGTGGAGATCGAACGCCGCAGGCCCGTCCCAGTGCCAACGGCAAAGCCAGACTGGTCACGGTATCGGTCAGTGGCTTCCGGTGGGGTGTGCTCCCCTGCTCGAATGACTGGCGAGCGCGATCCGCGGTGGCCTCAATTTGAGCGGGCCATGCTCCAGATCGGGCAGTTCGAGCTGGGTGTGTCGGCTGGGGTGCTGATGGGACAGCTTGAGATTGCCAAGGGCACGGTGACTGAGCGTCTTGACGCTGCGGAGCGGTCTGGCAGGTCGGTTGATGACGTGGCCCGCGAGCTGGCCACCGCAGCAGCGCGAGCCGAGGCCGAGACATTTCAGCGACAGCTTGACGCGGCTGAACGAGAGCAGGCGCGTCCTGACATGCACCCCGACGAGCCTGAGGGGCCGGGTTGGTGAGGGGGGCGATTCAGCGTGGACTCTGCTCTATATACGCCCTCATCTTGAGATAGCTATATATCTTTTAAGATAGCTAGCTATCTAAATATGGTGGTGAGAGTGTGTTGGGATGGTGTGCGCTTGGTGGTTAGAAGGTGGTGACAAGGTGGTCAGATGGTGCTGCCTGTGTGGTGACTGCGTGGCGGGATGGTGGCTTGGTGTTGCCTTCCACCTTGTTACCACAATGCCGCCACATAGCTTCATAGCTAGCTAGATAGCTATCAGAGAGGATGGGTGCAAAAGCGGTGCGACTGCTCCCGAAATGACGGATGATAACGAGCTAGATATATAGCTAGCTATCAAGAATTTGGAGGAAGGATGCCTGCTCTTGTCCCGGAACTGGTGAATGCGGCAATTGATGCCTCGGTGTCGCCCGGCGACTTGTTACGCCGGGCGCTGGTTGTTGCGCGGCGTCTGGCCGTGCCTGAGCTGGTCGATTGGATCAGCAGCGAACTGAACGGCTACTACTCAGGGGAAGTGCCGGACTATCGTCGGGTACAGGGGCAGTTGATGGCTGAAAACCCGATTCATGGCCCGATCCCGTTTTTTCCACCGTGCAGGTGCAGGGTGTCATCGAGAAGGTGCGGAGTCGGGTGCTCGAATGGGCGCTTGATCTGGAGGCTAAAGGCGTGCTCGGGGAAGGCATGACGTTCACTCAGCAGGAGAAGCAGACTGTGCAGCAGCATTACCACTTCGGAGACGTAAGCGGCTCCCAAATTCAGATCGGATCGAATAGCTCTAACCAGACCCAGACTCAAACAGGCGGTGACATGGCTGCGTTGTCAGCCTTGATTGAGCTGCTGCGCGATGCCATCCAGCAGGGACGCATCGAAGCCGAGGTGCGCGATGAATTGCAGGCAGAGCTGGCGACATTGCAGGCTCAGGCTGCATCGCCAAAGCCGAAGTGGGCCGTCATCAAGGCGACCGCAGAGAGCATCAAAGCCGTGTTGGAAAACGCGGCAGGTAGCGTGCTTGCGGCGCAGGCGCTACCGTACCTGACGGCGCTGCTGTGATAGCTATCTAGCTAGCTTTGCTGGGGATGGGCCAGAAACGACAGACCCGCCAGTAGGCGGGTCTGTCGAGGTATTGGGGTGGCCCTGCATAACATGGCCAGAACGAACCTAGTGTCATCACCAGTATGGTGGGGCGCGGTTGATAGCTATATAGCTATCTATCAGTGTTCAAAAAACGGTGGTTTCTCAGCCATCCGAGAAGCGGGCATAAAGTGTCATTTTCAGAAGACGACTGCACCAGACAACGCGGTTTGAAGGCTGTTGTGCAGTCGTCTATTGAACGAACAGTATCAGGAGTCCGCTGCACGAATGATGACCTCAAGCCGGTTCTGGTCGCGCTGGCGACCGATCAGCCCCTGGATGTGCGATACCGCGACCACGATCTTTCCGGCGATTGGGCGGGCTACCGCGAATGCCACATCAAGCCCGACCTGCTGCTGATCTACCGCAAGTCCGACGCCGACACCCTGCGACTGGCGCGGCTTGGCTCCCATAGCGAGCTGTTCGGCTGATGCCAGTCGCCTTGTCCGCCAAACGATCATTAGGCGGCCAAACCGGACGCCTGTCCGAAAACATCTTGCGCAACGGGATGACGGACAATAAGATAGGCGGACGGTATAACGGACAAATGGGCGGAAATGGCACTCATCGGCTATGCGCGGGTATCGACGGCGGAACAGGACACCGCCTTGCAGACGGATGCGCTGCGCAATGCAGGCTGCGAACGGGTTTTCGAGGACACGGCATCCGGGGCCAAGGCAGACCGGCCCGGCTTGGCCGATGCGCTGGCTTATCTGCGCGATGGCGATGTGCTGGTCGTCTGGCGGCTGGATCGGCTTGGCCGCTCCCTGCCGCACCTGATTGAGACGGTCGGCAAGCTGGAAGCACGGGGCGTCGGCTTCCGCTCGTTGACTGAAAACATCGACACCACCACGCCGGGCGGACGGCTCATCTTCCATGTGTTCGGTGCGCTGGGCCAGTTCGAGCGCGACCTGATCCGCGAGCGCACCAAGGCCGGGTTGACCGCTGCCGCCGCACGCGGGCGCAAAGGCGGACGCAAGCCGGTTGTCACTGCCGACAAGTTGCAACGAGCGCGGGAGCTTGTCGCCAACGGCTTGAATGTCCGCGAGGCCGCCGCACGCCTCAAGGTAGGAAAAACCGCTCTCTACGCTGCCTTGCAGGCGGCCAGTTCTGGCAGTGCAGCCGACTCCTGATATTTCGTGCAGTCGCCTTCTGAAAACGACACGCGGCACGCGAAATCAAGGCATTGCGATTCTCGAAAATGGTTCTTGAAATTCTATTCTTGATTGCATATCATCTCAACGAGTTTCGATAAGAAAGGATGCCCATGCGACCGTCCGTTGTGCTTGACATGAAGCGAAGCGCGGTGCGTGAAGCAGTAGGCCGCTTCCGCACCGCGAACCCGCGCGTATTCGGTTCGGTTCTGCATGGCACCGACCGGGATGGCAGCGACCTCGACCTGCTGGTCGATGCCTTGCCTGGTGCCACGTTGTTGGACTTGGGCGATTTGGAAGAAGAACTGAAATCGCTGCTCGGCGTGGACGTCGATTTGCTGACCCCTGGCGACCTGCCGCCAAAGTTCCGGGCCAAGGTGCTCGCGGAGGCGCAGCCGGTATGAGCGAGAACCGTCTGCCCGATTACCTCGACCACATCCAGCAGGCCGCAACCGATGCACGCAGCTTCGTGGAAGGGATGGCCAGGGACGACTTCTTGGCCGACAAGTGCACCCAGCAGGCCGTCATCATGAGCCTTATCGTCATCGGCGAGGCTGCGACGAAGGTGATGGATGGCTACGCCGAGTTCACCCAGGCGCATGCCGACGTGCCGTGGCGCAGCATGCGCAATATGCGCAATCGCATGGCCCACGGCTATTTCGACATCAACCTCGATGTAGTGTGGGAGACGGTACAGCAATGGCTACCGGAATTGCTCAAGCAACTGCCAGCCGTGCGCCTGGATGCCAACGACCCCGCCGTCAAGGCTTACCCCCACGAAGAAGCCATGCAGGTGGTGCAGGAACGCATCGACCGGGCAAAAGGCAAGCCATGCTAATCGGTTATGCGCGCGTTTCCACGCAGGATCAGAACCTTGAGCTGCAACGTGAAGCCTTGGCCAAGGCCGGATGCCAAAAGGTCTTCGAGGATAAGGTGAGCGGCACACGGGCAGACCGTCCGGGCTTGGGCAAAACGCTCGAAATGCTGCGTGAGGGCGACACCTTGGTCGTCTGGAAGCTCGACCGGCTGGGCCGCTCGGTCAAGCAACTTGTCGATCTGGTCGGCGAGCTGCACAAGCAAGGCGTCCAGTTCAGGAGCCTCACCGACTCCATCGACACCGGCACGCCGTCCGGGCGCTTCTTCTTCCACGTCATGGCCAGCCTTGCCGAGATGGAACGTGAGCTGACCGTCGAGCGCACCCGTGCCGGACTGGCGGTTGCCAAGCAACTCGGCCGCAAAGGGGGCCGCAAGCCGAAGATGACCGACAGTAAGATCGAGTCGGCCAAGAAACTGCTGGCTAGCGGCGTGCCGCCGCGGGACGTGGCCAAGAACCTCGGCGTGTCGATTCCGACGCTGTATCGCTGGGTGCCGGCGTCGCTACAAATCTAATGCTTATGAAATTTCAATGTCATTTTCTCTCTGTCCCTGTGGCGATACTCGGATGTGTTGGCCTCATCTGCACATCCGCATATGCCATGGATACGGGAATCCTCGACCTCGCTGTAACCCAAGAGGAGACCACGCTTCAGGCTAGGGTCGGAGTGGCGGTGATCGATACGGATTCCGGCCTGACGTGGCAGCATCGTGGCGACGAACGCTTCCCGCTGAACAGCACGCATAAAGCCTTTTCCTGCGCGGCCGTTCTGGCCCAGGCCGACCGCCACAAGCTGAACCTGGAGCAGGCGATACCGATCGAGCGCACAGCGCTGGTCACATACTCACCCGTGACGGAAAGGGTGCCACCTGGCGGCACGCTGACCCTGCGTGAGCTGTGCAGGGCCGCCGTCAGTATCAGTGACAACACAGCGGCCAATTTGGCGTTGGATGCAATCGGCGGGGCACGGACATTCACCGCGTTCATGCGGTCTATCGGTGACGATAAGACACGCCTGGATCGGCGAGAACCCGAACTCAACGAGGCCACGCCGGGGGATGCACGCGACACGACAACGCCAATTGCGGCAGCGCGGAGCCTGCAAACACTGTTGCTCGACGGTGTCCTCTCCGCTCCGGCTCGGAACGAACTGACACAATGGATGCTCGGGGATCAAGTTGCCGATGCCTTGCTACGCGCTGGCTTGCCGAGGGATTGGCAAATTGCGGACAAGTCGGGAGCAGGTGGTCACGGATCACGTTCCATAATCGCCGTTGTCTGGCCGCCCAAGCGTTCAGCCGTCATTGTGGCGATCTACATCACCCAAACCGCAGCGTCTATGTCGGCAAGCAACCAGGCGGTGTCCAGAATCGGATCAGCCTTAGCAAAGGCGTTGCAATGAGCGTTCCCGCCTCAGTGCACACTTAGCGTGCTTTATTTTCCGTTTTCTGAGACGACCCCTCCTTGAGCGCATAGCCTTTTCGCTTGGCGTACTGGCGCAATGTCATGGACGTGCAGGCGCCCAGCGACATCAGCAGAAGTTCATAAGGATCGGGCCCGCGTTCGCCACCACCCACTTCCTTGGGCTCATCGGCGTCGAGGTGGTGCGGACCTGCTCGCATCGATCGCCAGAAGGCGTGATCGTGCTCCCCCACCCACACCTCGCCCGCACGAAGGTCCGACGGCGCATCGTTTCGCTCGGCTCGCATCGGCAGAAACCGCGAGGCCCAGGCGCCAATCAGGTCAGCCGCATACTGCGCATCGGCCGGGCGCGTGAGCAGATGGTCCGCATCGTCCAGGCTGATGAAACTCTTAGGATGTCTGGCCGCCTTGAACAGGTCCTGTGCCTCGCCGATGTCCACCACCGCGTCACTTGGCGCGTGCATAACCAGCAAGGCCGCGCGAAGCCCCTTGACCGGGTTCTCGTGGGCTTGGGCCTGGAGCTCTTCAATGAAGGCCGGCGCGATCCTGAACGCCCGGCCGCCCAGGTCGACCTGGATCTGCCCATCCTCTTCGGACTTGGTCGGACCGAAGTGACGAAGCACATGGTCGGCCGTCGCGGGTGCGCCCAGCGTGCAAACCGCCCGTATGCCGTCGAGGCGGGCAGCCGCCGCGATGGCCGCCGTCCCCCCCAGGCTGTGTCCGACCAACAGTGCAGGCATGCCGATCGTGCTCTGCATCCAGTGCACCGCCGCCACAATGTCCGCCACGCTGGACGAAAAGCCACCGCGCCCGAAGTCGCCTTCGCTCTCGCCCAGACCGGTGAAATCAAAGCGCAGCGTGGCGATGCCCTGCTGAGCCAGCGCCCGGCTGATGCGGGTCGCGGCGAGAGAGTTCTTTCCGCAGGTAAAGCAGTGGGCAAACACCGCCAGGGCTTGTAACGGTGCATGGTCCGGGCGTTCCAAGACACCCACCAGCAGACCCTGGCTGCTGCCAGCGAAGCCTACCTTTTCGCTGCTCATGCTTTCTCCAGTGCCAGGGCGTTGATGCAGTAGCGCAGACCGCTGGGCTTGGGTCCGTCGGGAAACACGTGACCCAGGTGGGCGTCGCAGACGTTGCACGTCGTCTCCACCCGCACCATGCCGTGGCTGTTGTCTCCGTGATAGCCCACCAGACCCGGGGCAATGGCCTGCGTGAAGCTGGGCCAGCCGCTGCGGCTGTCATATTTGGTCGACGCATCGAATAGTTCAGTGCCGCAGCACACGCACCGGTAGATCCCGGGCGAAAACAGCGTACACATCGAGGAGCTGTGCGCCCGTTCGGTGCCCTTGAGCCGCGTGATTCGGAACTGCTCGGGCGTCAGCTGTTGGGCCCACTCGGCTTCGCTGCGCTCAACTCGGCGCGGTGGCGTCGGGTTGCCCGTTTCCACCAGTTGAATCACTCCTTTCCAAGTCAACATGTCGGGCCCAGGCTCCGGTGCCGCCGGTTCGTTTTCCAGCCGCTTGAGAAAGGTGACGAGCTTGTCGGCGTCGATTCGGAAATGGTTGTAGACCACTCTGCCATCGGGATCGATCAGGATGAACCAGGGTGTGCCGCCGTTGCGGTAGCGGCGCATCAGCTCCGAACCCGCGCCGTCCTGTTCGTCACCGGCGTCGTGCCCGAAGGGAATGCCCAGCGCGTAGCGGGAGTGATTGGCCAGCATGCGCTCCCAGGTGTTCGAACCGAAGTCCTCGAACACGGTCTGGACTGCGGCGAACCCGACGAAGTCGCTCCCCCGAAACGCGTCGACCACCCGGGCAAGCGCCGGAAAGCCGGTCGCATGGCACCCCGGGCAGGCGTCCTGAAAACAGAAGATGAGCTTGAACCGGCCGGGCATGCGGTCCAGGTCGAAGTGTTCCAGCGCCTGGCCCGACGCGTCCACCCACCGGGTCACACCCAGGGGAGCGGCCGCTTCGCCAAGGACACCGGGTTCCTGTTTCGTTGTGGTCATGCGAAGTCTCCTTTCAGAAATCGTTGGGTACCCCAATCAGGTGCCGCAGAAGGTGCGGTGGGCTGCGGCCACTTCGGGCGAGGCCGGCAGCGTGAATGGCCGCGCGGACTCCACCGTCTCGTACGGCCGCCCCAGCACCGCCAGCAGGCGCTCGAACGGACCGAGGTCGGCCTCGTCCACGGCACTCGACAGCGCCGCCTCCACCTGGTGATTGCGCGGGATCACGAAGGGATTGACCGACCACGCCGTTGCGGCGCAGTCCTGCAAGGTCCTTCCCTCCCGGGCCATGCGCTGGCGCCAGCGCGCCAGCCAGTCCGAGAGCGCCGGGCGCTCCCGTCCGAACAGGTCGTGCAGTGCGGCATCCGGCCCCGTGATGGCGTCGGACAGGAGGCGGAACGCCAGCGTGAAGTCCACCTTTTCCCGCTGCAGCAGCTGCAGGAAGTCGTCCGCCAGGGCGCGGTCGTCCGGCTCTTCAGCGGCCAAGCCCAGCTTGGCGCGCAGCTGCCCGGTCCAATGCCGGTCAAAGCGCACGGCAAACCCGGCCACCACCTGTTCCACCCGTTCCACGACGTCGATATCGCGGGCGTCCAGAACCGGCAGCAACGCTTCGGCCAGACGGGCCAGGTTCCATTGCGCCATGGCCGGCTGCTGGCCGTAGGCATATCGCCCCTGACGGTCGATCGAGCTGAACACCGTGGCCGGATCGAAACCCTCCATGAACGCACACGGACCATAGTCGATGGTCTCGCCCGAAATGCTCATGTTGTCGGTGTTCATCACCCCGTGGATGAAGCCCACGCCCATCCAGCGTGCAATCAGCTGCGCCTGCCGCTCACAGACGGCCTCCAGCATCGGAATGGGCTTGTCGGAAAGCTTGGCGAGGGCGGGGTCATGCCGCGCCACGGCATAGTCGAGCAGCCGCCGAAGCATCACCTCCTCCTCCCGCGCCGCGAAGAACTCAAAAGTGCCCACCCGCAAGTGGCTGGCCGCCACGCGCACCAAGATCGCCCCGGGGGGCGAGCCCTCGCGGTTCACCCGCTCACCGGTCCGGATCACCGCCAGCGCACGCGTCGTGGGAATGCCCAACGCGTGCATGGCCTCGCCCATGAGGTACTCGCGCAGCGCCGGGCCCAGTGCCGCCTTGCCATCGCCACGGCGCGAAAACGGCGTACGGCCCGACCCCTTGAGGGCCAGGTCCCGACGCTGTCCTGCCGTGTCGATGAGTTCCCCGAGCAGCAAGGCGCGGCCATCCCCCAAGTGTGGCGAGAACTGGCCGAACTGGTGTCCCGCGTAGGCCTGCGCCAGCGGCGCCGCCTCAGCCGGCATTTCCACGCCGGACAGCCACGCCAGACCGGTCGCAGACTTCAGCGTCGCCGGCTCCAGCCCCAGCTCCAGCGCCAGGGCGTCGTTGAACTGCACCCAGGCCGGGGCCGGGGACGGCTCGGGCTTCCAAGGCACATAGAACCCCTGCATGTCCCGGAAGAAGCTGTTGTCAAACGGCAGCCGAAACGCCGGGCCCGTCCCCGGCGTCTTCGGCTCCGACACGGCCTTTGGTGTGGACGCACGCATGACTTCAGGCCGCCTTGAGACCATCGTTCGAAGCGCCGAACGCCCCGATCAGCTGCCGCTCGTCGAGCTCGAAGTCGCTGTAGAGCACCTCGTCCAGCGGATCGATCACCAAAAACCACGGCGTGCCGCGCGTCCCGTAGTCCGCCATGAGCGACGACGCGCGTCCGATCGCAGGGTCGTGTCCGAACGGAATGTTCAAGCCGTAGCGCAACTGCGTCTCGCGCAGGCGCTCGAAGGTGTTGGACTCGGCGCCCTCGAACACGGTCTGCACCGCGGCAAACGCGAAGCCGCGATCGCCCAACGCCTTGATCAGCTTCTGCAGGGTCGGAAAGCCATGGCTGTGGCAGCCCGGACACCAGTGCTGGAAGCAGAAGATCACTTTGAACCCGTCGCCCAGATCGGACAGCTTCAGCGGTGCCATGCTGCGCCCTTCGCCGTCGATCCACCACGGCACCCGCAGCTCGGGCGCCTGTTGAATGCACCGGGATTGCATCACCATCTCCTCAGGAAAAAAACAGACACACCGGGTCGGCCCGCCCACTGGCGCGCCGACCCCCACCGTTCTTGAGCGTTGGCCGTCAGCCGATCTCGCGTCGCGGCAGCTTCCAGCCCGCACGGGGGTAGTGGCAGGTGTAGCCGTTGGGGTGCTTGACCAGGTAGTCCTGATGCTCGGGCTCGGCCTCCCAGAACGGCCCCGCGGGCGCGAGCTCGGTGACCACCTTGCCCGGCCACAAACCCGAGGCATTCACATCGGCAATGGTCTGCTGCGCCGTGGCCAGCTGCTCGTCCGAGGTGTAGAAAATGGCCGACCGGTAGGAACTGCCGCGGTCATTGCCCTGGCGCCCCGGGGTGCTCGGATCGTGGATCTGGAAGAAGAACTCCAGCAGGTCGCGAAAGCTCGTCTGCGTGGGGTCGAACTCCACCTCCAACGCCTCGGCGTGGGTGCCGTGGTTGCGGTAGGTGGCGTTGGGCACATCGCCGCCGCTGTAGCCCACACGGGTGCGCAACACGCCAGGCAGCTTGCGCACCAGGTCCTGCATGCCCCAGAAACAACCGCCGGCCAGGACTGCTTTTTCGCTCGGGTTCATCGTGATCTCCTTCAAAGTTCTGCCTCAAGGCATTGAACCTGAAGTCGGGTCCGCATGCAAGTCTGCCATCAGGTCATCAACGCTGGCGAAACGCTTGCCTTTCCCAGCCTCAAGTTCGGCAATGGCCTTGCGCGTGGTGGCGTTAGGGGCTTTCACATCGAAGGGCATCCGGCGCTCATCAGCAATGCGCAGCATCAGCAAGCGGATGGCGTCAGAGATGGACAACCCCATTGCTTCGAGCGCATCAGCGGCACGCTCCTTGGTGCTGGTGTCGATGCGAGCGCGGACATAGGTATCGGCGGTGCTCATGGTCATTTCCCTTGAAGGTTTCAGAGGCTCTATTGTAGTCGCAATGTGACTACAGCTTAAGGGCAATGCCGGTTTGCTTACCGTGCTTTGTTGTCCGTTTTCTGAGACGACCCNCCGATCCGGTTGAGTTCAGAAGAGCTAAGAAGTTGCTTGAGGTACTGGGTTGCATTGATAATAGTCATGGCTTCGGGCGTGTCGGTTTTTTTTTGCGATTAAATCAGATCACAAACGAAGCCTTTTTTCTATCTATTTCAATTGGTTGTAGCTAAAGATCCTGTACATGACAGGTCACTGCAGCGGCCAAACTGTTGCCACATCTCAGTTCAGGAGGAAACGCAATGACTCAGGAAAGGATCCAGACCCGCTACCCACTCGGCGGCCCCTTCGCCACCCAGGCTGAGCTGGAGCAGGCCATCACCCAGGCCATAACGACCCACAGACAAGATTTCTTCCCTCTGCTGGAACGGCTGGTGGACGTGGGGGACACCCGGGTCAACCTCAGTCAGGAGAACCCGCTGCGGGTGCTCAGCATCGAACTCGCTGACGGCCGTGAAGGAGTGGCCCATATCAACTACGAGTCCAACTTCGCCGAGAGCTGCCTGATTATCAACGAATACGACCAGCACCAGACCAGCCTGGCCTTTCGCCTCGACGGGGATGCACTTATCTTCGACGTCGAACTGCCGATCGCGTGGAATTTCAATAACTGAAGATTCAGCGGTGTAATGCCGCCTGGTTGCTACACCCGGTCAGCCAGCTCCCCTCACCCTAACCCTCTCCCAAAGGGAGAGGGGATCAGCCCGTGCCAACCTCCAGCCGTGGTAGTCACTCCATACTCTGCTGTTATTTCAGGCGCCTGTAATCTTCCCCATATGGCTGTCATCTGAATAGCAATATCCAGCATATAGCCACCATAACCCTCACTCATGTACAGGATCTTTAGCGGCAACCAATTGAAATAGATATAAAAAAGGCTTCGTTTGTGATCTGATTTTATCGCCAAACAAAATCAACACGCGCGAAGCCTA
Source organism: Pseudaeromonas pectinilytica (assembly GCF_054780855.1). Taxonomy (NCBI): domain Bacteria; kingdom Pseudomonadati; phylum Pseudomonadota; class Gammaproteobacteria; order Aeromonadales; family Aeromonadaceae; genus Pseudaeromonas; species Pseudaeromonas pectinilytica. The sequence continues at coordinate 371 of NZ_BAAGVN010000110.1, read as the reverse complement.
TGACTATTATCAACGCTAATTACTATCTGGAGCAACTCTTGGCTCCCGCCGCACTCGAGCGCATTGCTCGGCTCTGCAAGTTTTGTCTGCGTCAGCGTGCCATTACCCCAGCCATGCTCGTACCTGCACTGCTGCGGGCCATGGGAGGCGACCAGGTCAATGACATTGCCGGTTTACACCGCCATTTCAATGCCTTGCAACTGGTAAACACCCATCAGGTTTCTTACAAACCGTTTCACAATCAGCTGCGCAAAGAGAGCTTTGCCCTGTTTATGAAAGCCCTGGTCGAGCGGGCCATCGCCTTGCGTATCGACCATCAACTCAAAGCAGCCTCCCTCGGCGCGTTCAAGCAGGTGTTACTGCACGATGGC